>CAZIDB010000072.1:0-4878 GCA_964537965.1 uncultured Melioribacter sp.
TTCTGTCAAGTATACCGCCGATAAACCTTGAATCAGAAAAAGCAATTGCAGCTGGACCGTCCCACGGTTACATAATTGAAGAGTGAAATTCGTAAAATGCTCTTTTATCTTCACTCATTTGAATCTTAGGGCCGTAAGCTTCAGGTACCATCATCATCATAGCATGCGGTAAAGATCTTCCGCTAAGGACAAGCAACTCCAGTACGTTATCAAATATTGCCGAGTCGCTGCCGTCTTCAACAATTACCGGCTTTAATTTTTCAATGTCATCACCAAATAAATTTGATTTGAGAATTGCTTCGCGGGCTTTCATCCGGTTGATGTTGCCGTACAAAGTGTTTATCTCACCGTTGTGTGCAATGAATCTGAAAGGTTGGGCAAGATTCCAGGTAGGTAAAGTATTTGTACTGTACCTTTGGTGCACAATGGCGAATGAACTTGCAAATCTTTCATCTGCAAGATCATTAAAGTAAGAAGGTAACTGGCTGGCAGTTAATAATCCTTTATAGACAATTCTGTTTGAAGATAAACTTGTAACATAAAACTGAGATGTGTCTTCTTCCCAACTACTAACTTCTTTTTCAACTAATCTTCTAATAACATAGAGTTTTCGTTCGAATGAATCAGTACTGTTTTTCCCTTTTCCAATAATGATCTGAGAAAAAACCGGCTCTGTACTTTTAGCAAGTTCACCTAATGAGTTATTATCGATCGGTAAACTTCTCCAGCCTAAAACTTCGCAACCTTCATCTTCTGTAAATTTTTCAAAGTAATGGATACACCTGTTCCTGAGATCATTATCTTTTGGCAAGAACACCATTCCGACTGCATACTCTCCCTGTTTTGGAAGTGAAATATTTTTTAATGCAAGTTCATCTCTGAAGAAAGCATCAGGCATTTGAATCATGAAGCCGGCGCCATCACCAGTAGATTTATCTCCCCCGATAGCGCCACGATGTTCAAGATTAATTAATATCCGAACGGCATCATTAATTATGTTGTGAGTCGGAATCCCGTCAAGTTTAGCAATAATACCTACGCCACAGCTATCGTGTTCAAAGCCTGGGTCGTACAATCCGATTTTCTTAATTCTTCCGGATGAATATCTCAGACTATTTTCTTTTGTCCTCATGTGTTAGCCTCCGATCGAAAGGAAGTAGTAATTATTTAACTAATCATACTTCATAGTTAACAAAAATTATTTTGGGTAAAAGATTAAGAATAAGAGAAAGGCTTAGAAAATTCCTTCTCAATTATTCTTCAAATCATTAAACCTATTTTGCTACTCCTGTAAAAATCCTGGTGGGATGCCCTTAAAAAATTAAATGGCTTTTGGCGAATTAACTTTTTTAATATTAAACAGTTTGTAATTAATGCTGTCCACAAGTGCCTGCCAGCTTGCTTCAATTATATTTTCAGAAACCCCAACTGTTGTCCAGGTTTCATTTCCGTCACTAGATTGAATTAATACCCTTACCTTGGCAGCAGTACCGTCTTTTTCATCAAGTACTCTTACTTTGTAATCTATAAGTTTTATTAATGCAATTTCAGGGTAAAATCTTGTTAATGCTTTTCGAAGCGCATTATCCAATGCATTTACCGGTCCTTCACCGTTTGCAGCAGTATGTTCAATTTCGCCGTCCACTTCTATTTTCAGAACCGCTTCAGAACTTTCTTGTTTACGATGATCAAAAGTTACATTCACTTTAGATTCAAGCATTTTAAAGAAAGGAGTAAATTCATTCATCTCAGAACGCAGTATTAATTCAAAAGATGCTTCTGCACCGTCGAATTGATATCCACTGTACTCCAGTGATTTAATATGATTGACAAGACGCTTGCTTAATTCCTTATCACCATTAATGTTAACACCAAATTCCTTTGCTTTGTACTTGATGTTGCTTTGACCAGATAAATCTGATACTAGAACTCTCTGTTTGTTACCTATTAATGTCGGGTCAATATGTTCGTACATTTTACTGTTCTTTAAAACCGCACTAACATGAATTCCACCTTTGTGTGCAAAAGCAGAATTACCTACAAAAGCTGCACGTGTATTAGGAACAAGATTCATCGTTTCAAATACAAAATTAGATACAGAAGTTAAATGCTCAAGGTTAACATCAATGTTTGTATTCTTTGCCAGCTTTAAAACTAAATTAGGAATTATACTTGAAAGATTTGCATTGCCGCATCTTTCACCAACACCGTTAATTGTACCCTGTACATGCACTACACCTGCCTGTACAGCCGCAAGCGAATTTGCAACTGCCAGTTCACCATCATTATGTGCATGAATTCCAACCGGAATAGATAAAAGATTTTTTACTTCATAAACAATTGAAGAAACTTCTTGAGGTAATGAGCCGCCGTTAGTATCACACAATACAATTATGTCCGCGCCCCCGCGTTCTGCTGCCTGAATCATCTTAGTTGCAAATGCTTTATTGTTTTTAAAGCCGTCAAAAAAATGTTCTGCATCGAATACAACTTTTCTTCCGTTTCCTTTTAAGAATTTCACGGATTTATAAATCAACTCTTCATTCTCATCATCTGTTAATCCAAGTCCCACTTCGGAATGGAATTGCCAGGTTTTACCAAATATTGATACCACTTCAGATTCAGCTTTAATTAAGGCTAAAAGGTTGGGATCAGTTTCTACCTGGTTAGGAAACCTTGCAGTAGAACCGAAAGCGCAAATCTTTGCATGATTAAGTTTGATCTGTTTGACTTTCTGAAAATATTCTTCGTCCTTAGGATTGCTGCCGGGCCACCCGCCTTCAATAATATCAATACCGAATTCATCAAGTCTCTGTGTAATCAACAATTTATCCTGTACAGATAAATTGATTCCTTCACCCTGAGTACCGTCTCTCAAGGTAGTATCAAATATTTCAACAAAATTAGTTTTCATTTCAACTCTCACTTATTATTGAAGACTTAATCAGTCCTTACATTGGTCTCTTTTTAATTAAACCAGCATTCCTGAATTCCTGGCGAAGTTAAATAATCCTCCGGCTTCCACAATTTCATAAACGCTGCCAAGTGAATTAAGTTCATAAACCTGTCCGGTGCTTTTATTAGTAAGCTTGCTTTCATTTAAATTGATTTCCAGTTCATCACCTGTTTTGATTTTATCGTTTAACTTTTCTTTACTTTCCGTCGGGATAAGAAAACCGCCATCAACAGAATTGCGGTAAAATATTCTTGCATACGATTCAGCTACGATTGCTTTAACTCCTGCAACCTGCAATGCGAATGGTGCATGTTCTCTTGATGAACCGCAACCAAAGTTAGAACCGCCGATTATAATTGAAAATTCCGATTGATAATCATCGCCTTTAATAAAAGTTTTACCACCTTCCGGCAATCCTGCCTGCTCAATCGGTACACTTGATAGTGCAAAGTGTCCGTACTTTTTCACTTCTTCCGGATCTGTAATACTGTAAACCAGATGTTCTGCAGGAATGATCTGGTCAGTATCAATATTATTACCAAGCACATATGCTTTGCCGTTTATAATTTTTTCCATAAGCCTACTCCCTGCCCTCTCCCCAAGGGAGAGGGTTCTAAAATTTTTTATTCTATTCTTAAATTTTTTTTAACAATTAGTTAAAAAAAGTTTAGCAACTTCATTATTAATATGTTTTAAAGAACTTCTCTCGGATCAGTTAACTCACCCTTTATTGCAGAAGCTGCTACAGTTAATGGTGAAGCAAGATAAACTTCTGATTTTTTACTTCCCATTCTACCGGGGAAATTTCTATTTGTTGTGGATACAACAACATCACCATCTGCGGATCTGCCGATAGTATCTGATGGCCCGCCGAGACACGCAGCACAGGATGATTCAGCTATAATACAGCCTGCATTAACAAATATATCTTTTAATGATATGCCTGAGATAGTTTCTTCCTCAAGCTGTTTTGCTACGCTTGTACTTGCCGGTACAATGAAAGTTGGAACCTGAACTTTATTTCCTAAAAGTATTTTTCCGGCAAACATAAAATCAGTTAATTTGCCTCCTGTACATGATCCGATGTATGCTTTAGTTATTTTTTTGCCGGATACATTTTTTACAAGATCTCTGTTATCTGGGCTGTGTGGTTTTGCAACTAAAGGCTCCATCCTGGAAACATCATAAACATATTTTGCAAAATATTCAGCATCAGGATCGCTGTAAAATTCATCGTAGGAATCAATACCTTTTTCTTTTAGATATTCACGGGTAACATTATCAACTGCAATAATACCATTCATGCCACCGGCTTCAATTGCCATATTGGTTAATGTCATCCTTTCAAGCATTGATAATGATTGTATAGCCTCACCGTCAAATTCCATTGCACAGTAAGTTGCGCCATCAGTTGTTATATCACCAAGAATCTGTAAGATTAAATCTTTTGCCGTTAAGTACTCGGGTAGCTTTCCGTTAAATGTAAATTTCATTGAAGCAGGAACCTTCTCCCAGATTTTTCCTGTACCGAGAATAAATGCTGCGTCAGTATTTCCCACACCGGTTGCAAACATTCCGAAAGCACCTGATGTACATGTATGAGAATCAGTACCGAATAAAACTGTTCCGGGAACATTATAACCTTCTTCAGCAAGAGCTATATGACAAACACCTTTATATCTTTCAGTTCCAACATCATAATAATTTGGCAGGTCATAGTCTGCAGCAAACTGTCTAAGTATATCAACGTTCCTGTTTGCCTGGGCATTCTTTGTAAAAATATAATGATCAGGAAATATCACTAATTTATTTTTATCCCATACTTTTGCTTTCTCACCAAATTCCTTTTTCCAGATTGCAACAGTCGGCGGACCGCAGACATCGTGAGTCATAAGAACATCAACATTAAGCCAAATGCTTTC
>CAZIDB010000072.1:4978-11186 GCA_964537965.1 uncultured Melioribacter sp.
AAATTGATTGCATTGTAATTTTTTCTTCAGACAAATTTATGTTTGTCCTTTGGTAAAGTTGATATTGATTTATAGCCTGCACATATGCTTTTGCGCTTGCTTCAATAATATCCGTTGAAACACCACGTCCTGTAAAAGAATTCTCTTCACTTCTAATTCTTACAATTGCTTCTCCCAATGCCTGCCTGCCCTGAGTTACAGAACGAACATTATAAGATTCAACAGTAGGCTTTAAATTCAAGGCGCGCTCTATTGCATTAAAGCAGGCATCAACAGGTCCGTCTCCGGTAGAAGATTCCTGTATTGTCTCCTCCCCAACTTTCAATCTTATGGTTGCAGTTGGAATTGTGAATGTGCCAGCATTTACCTGTAAATAATCAAGTTCATACATTTCACGCGCCTTATAAACTTCATCGCCCATAAGAATGCGAAGGTCATCATCGAACACTTCTTTTTTCTTATCGGCCAGCTCGAGAAATTTAGTATATACTTTCTGTAATTCATCTTCAGTAAATTTGTAGCCAAGTTCATCAAGGCGGACTTTTAAACCGTGTCTACCCGAATGTCTTCCAAGTACTATTTTAGTTTTATTAACGCCAACATCTGCAGGACGCATAATTTCATAAGTCTGATTATTCTTTAACATACCATCCTGGTGAATACCTGATTCGTGTGCAAAAGCATTTTCTCCAACAATTGCTTTATTGGGTTGAACAACTATTCCGGTAAAGCCGGAGACCATTCTGCTTGCATTATAAATTTCTGTTGTATCAATATCCGTCTTGTAGTTCCATAAATCCTGGCGTACTTTTAACGCCATAATTATTTCTTCAAGCGAAGCGTTGCCTGCCCGCTCACCTATTCCATTTATTGTACACTCAACCTGTCTTGCTCCATTCTGAATTGCAGATAAAGTATTTGCAACAGCAAGACCTAAATCGTTATGGCAATGAACGCTTATAATTGCTTTATCAACATTCTTAACGCGTCTTTTCAACTCAGCAATTTTCTGCCCGAATTCAGACGGCATCGTATATCCCGTTGTATCAGGAATATTGATTGTATTGGCACCCGCATCAATTGCTGTTTCAACGATATCTGCGAGGTAACCAATGTCTGTTCTGCCAGCATCTTCAGCAGAGAATTCTACATCATCCACAAATGTTTTAGCGTATTGAACCATATCATACGACATCTTTAGAACAGTCTTCCTTTTTTCTTCAAGAGTCTTTCCATATTTCTCATCACCAAACTTTCCGAGAATGTGAATATCTGAAGTACTTGAGAATGTATGGATGCGAGGTCTCTTTCCATTCCTTAAAGCGTCGTATGCTGATTTAATATCTATCTCTTTTGCTCTTGCTAAAGCAGCAACCACAACATCAAGTTCATCCGCAATTCTTTTTACTGCTTCAAATTGTGCCGGTGAAGAAACCGGGAAGCCTGCTTCAATTATATCAACCTTTAGTTTTACAAGTTGTCTTGCAATTTCAAACTTCTCATAAACATTTAATGATGCGCCGGGTGATTGCTCACCATCTCTTAAAGTAGTATCGAATACAAATATTTTCTCACTCATTTTATGCTCCTGGTTTTTCCTGCTTATGGTCTTTTAAACCACAACAGAGTTTTCAACAAAAATTGTATTTATGTTTTTTAAAATCGTTTCTGTCATTTCATCAGTGGAGACTAGTTTACAGCCTTCAGAAAAAATATCGGCGGTTCTTAGTCCCTGAGCAAGAGTTTTTTCAATCGATTCCTCAACCAGTTCTGCAGCTTTAGGAATTTTAAGCGAGTAATGGAACATCATTGCTACTGAAGCTATTGCTGCAAGTGGATTTGCTTTATTCTGGCCTGCTATATCAGGTGCGCTACCATGAACAGGTTCATACAAAGCATATTTATTTCCAAGGCTTGCAGATGGAAGCATACCAAGACTACCTGTAATCATTCCTGCTATATCACTTAAAATATCCCCAAACAGGTTTGATGTTAAAATTATATCAAACTGTTTAGGTGAACGAACTATCTGCATTGCTGCGTTATCTACGTACATATCTTTCAATTCAACATCAGGAAAATCTTTATGAACTTCGTGAACTATTGTACGCCAGAACTGAGAGACTTCAAGAACATTGGCTTTATCAACTGATGTAACTTGTTTTTTTCTAAGACGTGCAAGTTCAAAAGCCTTCTGCGCAATTCTTTTAACTTCATTCTTATCATAAACCATCGTATTCCAGCCACGGTTTTCATCGAAGCCTCTTGGCTGCCCAAAATATATTCCGCCTGTTAATTCACGAAGTACAATAAAATCTGTCCCTTCAAGAACATCCGCTTTAAGAGTTGATCCGTCAACCAAAGCTTTATAAACTTTAGCAGGACGAACATTAGCATAAAGTCCAAGTGATTTTCTTAGTTTAAGCAGTGCTGCTTCAGGTTTTAACTTGTGTGGTAATGATTCCCATTTATAACCGCCAACCGCACCCAGAAAAACAACATCAGCTTTAAAACATGTATCCAATGTTTCATCAGTAAGAGGGTCGCCAAATGCTTCATAAGATGCACCGCCAATTAGTTTTTCATCAAATTCAAATTCTATATGGAATTTTGAACCAACATTTTTAAGTACCTGAACCGCTGCGTTTGTTACTTCTGGTCCAATTCCATCACCGGGAAGCAGCACTACTTTATAATTCATACACCCACCTCTTCTTTTGGATTTTTCTTAAAGAGCCAGCTCATCATACCTCTTAATTTTGATCCTACAACTTCAATTGGATGATTTTTATTTTCTTCTCTTAATTTATTCATCTTTGGCTGGCCTGAATTATATTCATCAAGCCATTCTTTAGCGAACTGACCGCTTTGTACTTCACTTAATATTTTCTTCATTTCTTTTTTAGTCTCGGCCGTAATCAAACGACTTCCGCGTGTCATTCCGCCGTATTCGGCAGTATCGCTTACAGAATAATTCATTCTTGATAAACCACCTTCGTAATAAAGATCAACAATCAATTTCATTTCGTGCATACATTCAAAGTAAGCAAGTTCAGGAGGATAACCGGCTTCTACCAAAGTTTCAAATCCTGCTTTTATTAATTCAGCAGAGCCGCCGCATAATACTGCCTGTTCACCGAACAAATCAGTTTCGGTTTCATCTTTAAAGTTAGTTTCAATTACACCTGCTCTTGTACCACCTATTCCTTTAGCCCATGCCAGAGCAAGTTCTTTTGTGTTGCCTGTTGGATCCTGATAGACTGCAATTAAATTTGGGACTCCTGAACCTTCAAGGAAAGTACGTCTTACCAAATGCCCCGGACCTTTCGGTGCAATCATCATAACATTAACGTCTGCAGGAGGAACGATTTGTTTATAATGAATATTAAATCCATGGCCAAATGCAATAACATCACCTGGTTTAACAAACGGTGCAATCTCTGCATCATAAACAGCTTTCTGATTCTGATCCGGAAGAAGAATCATAATTACATTTGCCCATTCAACAGCTTCAGAAATAGTTTTTACTTTTAACCCGGCTTTTTCAGCTTTTTCCCATTTATCACTTGTCTTACGTAATCCAACACAAACATTCATTCCGCTGTCATTAAGATTGAGAGCATGGGCATGTCCCTGGCTTCCGAAGCCAAGTACAGCAATTTTCTTTTCTTTCAAAACATCAAGAGATGCATCCTGATCATAATATACTTTCATTTAATTCCTCTTAAATTTATAATTGTGAATAAGTAGATTCTTTTTTTACTTCTTTAGTTTGTTCACCGCGTTTAAGTGCAACGGTGCCGGACCTGGCCATTTCTTTTATACCGAATGGTAAAAGAACATTTACTGCCGCATCAATTTTATCCGGTGGACCTGTAATTTCAAGCGTCATTGTTTTATTGTTCACATCAACTATATTCCCTCTGAAGATATTGCATACATCGATTATTTCTGCACGCGATCCTTTCTGGTAATAAACGGTTATTAGTGCAAGCTCGCGAACAACATTAGTTGAACCGGTAAAATCAACTACTTTTATAGTGTCAATCAACCTGTTCAACTGTTTAACAACCTGCTCAATAATTTTATCATCACCTGAGGTAACGATAGTCATTCTTGATATATCCGGAGCTTCAGTTTCTCCGATTGAAATACTCTGAATGTTAAAGCCTTTGCCGCTGAACATTGTGGCAACACGGTTGAACGCTCCGAAACGATTCTCTACCAATACCGAAATAATATGTTTCATTTTTCCCTCATACAGAAAAACTTTCTGTTACGTTATAATAATGATTTTGGATTTAATCTTTGAATTAACATTTCAGCAATGGAAGCACCTGATGGAACCATCGGGAAAACCATTTCTTCTTTTACAACTTTAAATTCAATTAAAACAGGTCGATCATTTATGGTGAAAGCTTTATCCAGAACTTCTTCAACATCTTTTGGTGAATCTACCGTAAAAGATGCCAAACCTAACGCTTCGCCTAATTTAACAAAGTCAGGATTGCTTTGCGACAAATCCGTAAAGCTGTATTTTTCTGCGTGGAATAATTCCTGCCATTGTCTAACCATTCCAAGAAAGCTGTTGTTCATAATTAAAAATTTAATCGGGAGTTTATTTGCAACAGCGGTTATAAGTTCCTGCATATTCATTTGGAATCCGCCATCACCGCTTATAGATATAACTTGTCTGTCTTTTACGCCAAAGCAGGCTCCGATTGCTGCAGGGACTGAAAATCCCATTGTTCCAAGTCCGCCACTTGTGAGATGCGAACGGGCATGATTAAATTTGTAAAACTGTGCAGTCCACATTTGATGCTGACCAACATCTGTAACAATAAGTGCATTACCATTAGTCTTTTGGAAAAGCTTTTCGAGCACAAATTGAGTTCTTAATCTTCCATCATTATTCTCATAATAAAGCGGGCAATCTTCTTTCCAGGTATTAATTTGCTCCCACCATTCTTCAAGCTTTGGGGCTTCAGAAATTTCAACAGCAATTTCTGCCATTACATTTCTAACATCACCTACAATAGGAAGGTCTACCAAAACATTTTTATCAATTGCGGTTGGATCAATATCAATATGGATTTTATAAGCATGTTTTGCAAATGTTTCTATCTTTCCGGTAACTCTGTCATCAAACCTTGCACCAAGAGCAACCAAGAGATCACAGTTATTAACGGCCTGGTTAGCCCAGTAAGTACCATGCATACCAAGCATACCTAATGAATGCGTATCAGTTCCAGGAAAAGCCCCTAATCCCTGTAACGTCATTGTAACGGGTAAATTATTATCTTGCACTAAAACTCTTAATTCATCTGTTCCGTTAGACATTATAACGCCACCACCCACATAAAGCAATGGTCTTTTTGCTTTGCGAATCATTTCGGCAGCCTTTTTTATCTGGTTCTGGTGCCCATGATAATTTGGCTTATAACCTTTTAGCTCAACTTCTTCAGGGTATTCAAACTCACATTTGGAATTTATAACGTCTTTTGGAAGATCAACAAGAACGGGACCAGGTCTGCCGGTTGAAGCGATATAAAAAGCTTTTTTAATTGTGCTTGCCAATTCTTTTACATCTCTAACAAGGAAATTATGTTTTGTAATTGGTCTTGTAATACCAACTATGTCAGCCTCCTGGAAAGCATCGTTACCGATAAGATGTGTTGCAACCTGCCCGGTGAAAACGACAATAGGAACCGAATCCATATAAGCATCTGCAATTCCTGTAACAGTATTTGTAGCGCCCGGCCCTGAAGTAACCAAAACAACGCCGACTTTGCCGGTTGCTTTTGCATAACCTTCAGCCATGTGTGTTGCACCCTGTTCATGCCTTACAAGGATATGCTTCAGAAAATCCACATCATATAAATGCTCATAAATTTTTAAAGTGGCACCACCCGGATAGCCAAATATATATTCTACTTTTTCCTGCTTAAGACATTCAAAAAATATTTCAGCACCGGTCATAGTATGTTTACTCTTTTTCATTTGTAGCCCTCCTTACTTCTTTTATTTCGGGTATTTTTAAGATTGCACCTGTATTAGCTGATGTTACCATTTTAGTATAACGAGCTAAATATCCATTTTTTATCTTTGGTTCAAAATCAGGAAGCTCATCTAATCTGTATTCTATTTCTTCCTTAGTTAATTCAACTTCTAATATTTTATTTGGAATATCGATTTTAATTATGTCGCC
>CAZIDB010000072.1:11286-20012 GCA_964537965.1 uncultured Melioribacter sp.
TAGTTAATTCAACTTCTAATATTTTATTTGGAATATCGATTTTAATTATGTCGCCATTTCTTAAAGCACCTATTGGTCCGTACTCTGCAGCTTCCGGAGAAACATGACCAATACAAGCTCCTCGCGTCCCTCCCGAGAATCTGCCATCTGTAATCAATGCAACTTTATCACCAAGTCCCATACCCATTATTGCACTTGTAGGTGAAAGCATCTCCGGCATTCCGGGACCACCTTTTGGTCCTTCATAACGAATTACAATGACATCACCCGTAACAACTTCCTTATTCATAATTCCAGCGAATGCCTCATCCTGTGAATTATATACTTTTGCAGGTCCGCTAAATTTTAACATTGAAGGATCAACAGCACCGGTTTTTACCACAGATCCTTCAGGAGCAAGATTGCCGAATAAAACAGCAAGTCCACCGGATTTTGAGTAAGGATCATCTACGCTATGAATAACTTCTTTATTCTTGATTTCAGATTTAGCAATATTTTCACCTAAAGTTTTTCCGGTTACTGTAAGTCGGGATAAATCAAGTACTCCATCTAACTTTGATAACTCATTAAGTATTGCAGAAATTCCTCCGGCAGCATCAACATCTTCCATATGAACAAGTTTTGTTGCGGGAGAAACTTTACAGATGTATGGAACACGATCTGCCAATGTATTTAATTCACTTAAGTTGAAACCGATTCCTGATTCATTTGCAATTGCCAAAGTATGAAGAACTGTGTTTGTACTCCCTCCCATAGCCATGTCCAATGCAAACGCATTTAAAAATGTTTCTCTTGATAATATATCCCGAGGCTTAATATCTTTTTCTACGAGATACAAAATTTGTTTTGCTGCTTTCTTTGCAAGGTCTTTTCTTTTGGGGTCAATTGCTAATATAGATCCGTTTCCGGGGAGGGCTAAACCGAGGGCTTCCATCAGGCAGTTCATAGAGTTTGCAGTAAACATACCTGAACAGGAGCCGCACGAAGGACAGCTAAAATCCTCCAACTGCTTTAACCGTGTTTCGTTTATCTTACCAACTTTAAATTCACCAACACCTTCAAACACAGAAATCAGGTCAGACTTTTCTCCGTTTGGTAATCGTCCGGCAGCCATTGGTCCGCCTGAGATAAAAATTGTCGGAATGTTCATTCTAACTGAAGCCATTAACATACCAGGTACAATTTTATCGCAGTTAGGTATGCAAACCATACCATCAAGTCTATGTGCTTCAACTACAGTTTCAACACAATCTGCTATAAGTTCGCGGCTGGGTAACGAATAGCGCATTCCGATATGACCCATTGCAATCCCATCGTCCACACCAATTGTATTAAACTCAAAAGGAACACCGCCGGCTTCTCTAACCGCATCTTTAATAATTTTGCCAAACTCCTGAAGATGTACGTGTCCCGGTACCAGATCAATGTAAGAATTGCAGATACCAATGAATGGTTTGTTAAAGTCTTCGTCGCTTTTGATAACACCGGTAGCTCTAAGCAAGCTGCGGTGCGGAGCTTTATCGAATCCTTTTTTTACTAAGTCAGATCTCAAAACAACCTCGACAAATTTTTATTCTTATTTCCTAAAACACTTCAGAAATAAAACTCTCTGGGTTTTGTCAACCCCTTATTTGTCTGTTTATGTTGTTTGATATTTAATTAGGGATTGACCAAACTATTTAGCCTAGAATGCTAATAATAATAGCCACTAGAACTAGAATGATAATCCCAAGGAGAATATTAATTGAAGTAGAGTTAATTGAATTTAATGACACAACATTACGTTGGCAGCATACAGGTATTGCCTTGTAGTTAGAGATGATATTTTCTGTTGTGTCTTTCACTTTGTAATAATTTTTTTACAAATATAGTCCAATGAAGACGAGATGTCAAGATTTAGGTAAAATATTCTGAATATTTATTCCGTAAAGTTTATTAAATGGCGATATCAACCGAAAGGATTGAGTTTATTATTCAAATTCAAATAAGAAAATAAATATTTTATTAAATCTTTTTGGAATGTTATTTTTAACAAGGTATTCAAAAAGAATCAACCGGCATTAAAATCATAATAAATCTTAAGGTGGATATGAAAATTGTTGCTACAATAATTTTGATTTTATTTTCATCCTATTCAATCTCACAGGTAAACACGGAAAAGTTCAGGCAGGATCAGGACAGCATTGGTTTTACTGCAATATTATCTGCAGGATTTTCTGTAAAGACCGGTAACTCTGATTACCAGCTTATTGACGGAGACGGCAGGTTAAATTTTAATGGTGGAAATTATTATACCTTTTTAGTCTTTAAGAGTGAGTTTGGCTGGACAAACGGAAAACAATTTTCCAATGAATCACTTGTTCATCTTAGATATGTGCCGAGTTTAAGTGATGATTTACAGTTGGAAGCCTTTGCTCAGATGGATTATGATAAATCCCGTTTGCTTTTATTCAGAGATCTCTTTGGAGCCGGTTTTCGCATTAAAGCATTAAAATTTGACGAATATAAATTAAGGATAGGCAGCGCACTAATGTTTGAGGAGGAAAAATATGATTTACCGGTTACGTCAATCCATGATACCAAAGCTTCTGTATTCAGATGGTCAAATTATTTAAGCAATGAAATTGATTTGCATGAAAACCTGAAGCTTCTTTCAATTGTTTATTACCAACCGCAAATAAATAAATTTAATGACGTCAGGATTCTTTCCGAGAATACACTGGATATATTTGTAACTAAAAATTTATCATTTTACATTCGGTATAATCTCCGCTATGACAGTAAGCCTCCTGACGGAAAAGCGCAGACAGATTCGAAATCAAGATTTGGAATAACAATAAATTTTTAAGTTGATGGATGAAGATAAATCAGAAAAGATTTTAAATATCTCGATGAATCTCCGGACATGACAAAAATGCTGAGATCCTTTCTTATGCGGTTAAATCTTATTTCCTACAGACCAGTAATTTTATAAGTCGCAATAACTAAAAGCTGACTAAGAATACTTACCATAAAAAAATAACCATTATGTTTCAAATCTATCTTGAGTTTATAACTCGCTCTTATAACAATTAAAAGCAATATTAAAGGAACAATTATTCCTACTGTATATGTACCGAGTCCCATAATTGAGGATATTCTTGCTTCATCCTGTTGACTAAATCCTCCAAAGCCAAGAGAAAAAAAACGAAGTACAAATTGAAAGAACAATATTGGGTAGAAATATATCGTTGAATATTTCTCAATAATAAACAAAAAGACCACGGCCAATATTATTGTAAATGCCGGGCCTCCAATACTTACGTATAAATTATGGCTTTCATCTAAATAATGTCCTCCTTCAGGCCAAACATAGTTTAAACTATATATCATATTATTTCCTAATAATTCTCCAACTACCCAGTGACCGAATTCGTGGAATAGATAAGAAAAATATGCTATAGGAATAAACAACAAATAAAGTCTGACTAATAATTTTCTATCAGCTATCATAATTTGATATCGTTTATTTAACGATAAAACGAATTAGTGTTTTGATCGCCTGTCCTATTTATCATTGTTTAGGTTTTGTTTGTGACCAGTGCGAGTGAATTAGTTTCCACTCCCCTTCCATCAGTTTGTATACCTCAGTTGTATTCCAATATTCTTTGCCCCCATCTTTCATAAAGCCAATAAAGTTGAAAGTAAGAATGCCAACATCTTCATGCATCTGAACCTGCGGATCAAGTAATTCATAATCGGGAAAGCTGAACGTCCCGTTAAAGGAAGAGAACCAATCATGAAATTCTTTTTTACCAGTACAACGTTTGTCTAAGCCTGGATCAAAATAAGTTATTTCTTCTGCCGCTGCTTCAATGAATCCGAACGTATCGCCGGTTTTCCATCGGTTAAGAATTGTCCTTTCTTTTGTAATTATTATTTCATTTTGTGACATATTATTTGAATCTCCTGCTGTAAATAAATCAGAATTATTTTTGCCGGCGCTACAGTAATAAATTCAATTACTTACACTACTGTAGCCGCTTTTATAATAAATAGAAACTCCTCACTTTTTTTTGACGATTGTGTACTGATGCAACTTATTTGAAAATTTCATCTTTCTTTAATAGTTGATGCCTTTCAAATACTGTAAGAATATCTACTGATTTTTTCTTAACTAAGTAAACGATACGATAATTCTTAAATAACAACTCACGAATATTCTCAAGTGTTAATTCGGGCACAATTCTACCTTTTTCAGGATTATCAATTATTGTTTCTGCTATTGAAATTAATTTATCAACGAACTCCACAGCTACGATGGGATTATCTTTTGAAATATATTCTTCAATTTCCTGTAAGCGAAGCAATGCTTCTTTCGTCCAGAATAACTTCATCTTTATTTTCCGGTTCGTGTTTTTCTTAATTCACTTTTAAGTTGTGCGGTTGATAATACTTCCCCTTTTTCCGAATCCATTAACCCGCGTGAAATTGAATCGATGAATAGTTTTGTTTGTCTTAACTCATCAAATTCTGAAGGAGAAATTAACACTCCTGCTGGTTTACCATTTTGAGTAATTATTAAGGAATTACGCTTATTCTGAATTTCTTTTAAATATTTAGCCAAACCGGATTTCAATTGACCAACCGGGATTATATCGCTTGCAACTAAAATATTTTTCATTTCTGTATCCTTATCTTGTCTTTATTCCGGACTAAATATAAGCCTGTATTATGACAACATCAAGATTGTATTCTAAGCATATAAAGCTTCGGCTTCACCTGTTGCCGGGAGCAGTTTACGGTTTTTCAAAATTTATAGTGAAAGATATCCGACTGCCAAAGAATTCTTTCTCCATAAAACCAACTGAATTAGCTGTACTTCTCACGCTTTCACGTCTCTGAAAATGGGGGTCAGCAATTACTTCAGTCACAGATAAGATACCGCTTGGTTTGAGACTTTCAAATATCTCTGCCAGCACAGATTGTCGGTCTGGTATCTCCCCCAGTACCGCGACCAGCAAGACCCGGTTATATTGATTGTGACCCAGTTTTCCCGCTCTGGCTTCTCCCAGAAGGAATTGAATGTTTTCCAGATGTTCAGCCTGAGCCTTTATCCGCACTCGTTGCAGCATCCCAGCTTGAATATCAAAGGCGGTTACTTCACCAGTAGGACCAATTTGTTTTGCTACAGGAATAGTCAACCGCCCTGGACCACAGCCAAAATCTAATACTTTCATCCCAGGTTCGAGCGCCAAATGTTGAATAATTTGACGAGCGCTATTATTCTTCAACAAAGGATTATCCAATTCTACCAGCCCACTCATCCAGGTTGGACATGGAAGAGATGACCGATGAGAAGAAAATCTCCAGATAATCACTATTAAGCTGAGCAGGACGATCAAGCCCAGAACGATGTAGAAAAACAGTAACATATTTATGCCTATCAAATGAGTGTTTTAACAAGCGCTTAACTGCATCGCCGCTAAGCCGCCTCCCATAGCAGGAATTTAATTTTTTGAATAATACTTATGATCAGAATACACTTACTTATAAGAACTACACCGAACAAGACTGCCGAAACGGACTAACTACCTTTACAATTTGCAAAAATGCCAAATGTGAAAACACAGTCGCACAGTTTAGAATTTATTATTTTATGTAAAAAACTATTGACTCTTATAGTAGAACCAAAACACAGTAATATTAGCTTCTCATAAGCATTAATAATACAGAATGATCATTCAATTAAATTCTTACTCGTTGCTGATTTATTTAATCTAATAAGCAACCATACACCAAGGACAATCAGTAATATTCCAAGAAGAATTAGTACAACAGAATAAATCATTGGTTCTACAAAAATAGACCATCGTAAAAGTGGATTGCTGGATGATAATCCATAGTAAACAAAACTATAATAAATAATTAGGAATACTCCTATGATTATTAAAAGGTAATAAATTATTTTTTTCATAATAGTTCCTTGTAATAAGTATATCATTTATTTATTAGGTGCCACAAAATATTCAACCTAACGTTCAGGCTTTTAAGCCGCTGCCCAGAACAGCAATGCTGATTAGTTGCAACAACTTTTTATTTAATAAAATATTTCTTATCTCGAAAGCACTCCTTCAGAGGAACAACTTACTTTAAACAACAAACACAACTTAATCAATACACAAACCTGTTTCGATGATCTATTAGTTTAATCGGAATACAATAATATTTAAAGCGCTAAACCGCCTCAGCCAGTGTTCGATAAATCTGGTGTTGACGTCATAAAGAACATGTTAAGCAGGATTGGATTATCCACGCTTACTAAGTTGCCGGTAATTCCCTCCTCATTGCCTCATCAAAGCGAACACACCCCAACCTACGTATTCACGTGTGTAAGTAGTGTAGCGCTCAGGTTCAGATGTCAGTTTGTCCCGAACATCTTTAGCTAACTCATCATCGGGATTGGCATCAAGCCATCTACGCATGGTTAGCCATTTGGCTGCCTCGTATCTGTCCCAGCCGTCTTGATCTGCTAAAACCATTTCAACGACGTCATAACCGTGTCGGCCGAATGAAGCGATAAGTTCCGGAATTATAAGGAAGTCGGAGATTGAGCTTGCAAGACACCCTTTTGCAACATCTTCCGTCAGTGGTAGTTGCCGCCAGTATGGTTCTCCGATGAGGATAATCCCTCCTTCCTGAAGACTCTGTGTCAGAAGTTTAATAGTACCGATGACGCCACCGGCAATCCAGGTGGCACCGATACATGCTGCCACATCGACCTTCTCGTCAGAGACGTAACCCGCAGCATCGCCATGGATGAACTTAACTCGATCGGCCACACCGAGTTCTTCAGCGCGAAGTTTCGCTTGCTCAGTGAACAACTTGCTCATGTCGATACCGGTACCGATGATTCCATAATCGCGTGCCCAGGTGCAAAGCATTTCTCCTGAACCACTACCGAGATCGAGTACACGGGTTCCCTTTTCCAGACGCAGTGCCGCACCAAGTGTAGCGAGTTTGTCAGGTGTGAACGGGTTATGGATGCGATGAGCACTTTCGGTAATGTTGAAGATCCGTGGTATATCCAATGCAAAATTCTCCTTATGAGTGTGAATAGAATCAGTCATAGTCTATCGGTATTATTTTTAAGCTACCTCCCAAATTTACCCTGAGTACCGAGCCAATCGAGGTATCGAAGGGCTGCAATGCAGTTCTGAACTCGCACGCCTTAGTAGATTTATGCTCCAGAGGTTCACAGGTAAACCTTTGGTTTACTTGTAAGCCTCTGGCTTAGGCTGATAAATCTGGTGGAGTTTGATTGTCTATCTTTGTCAAACTTTAAGATATTTTAGACCATCACTATTTTATTTTTTTATCAGTAAAGTAAAGAACATTTATTATGAAAATTATTCTTCAAATATATTTTTATATCCTCTTGTCCCGGTTCAAATCGATTTCCTTTTTTAATGGTTATGTGCGATTTTAACTTTACATTATTTTGCAACAAAATATTTCTTAAATACTTTTTACTTTTTCAACAATAAATAGAAAATCAACCTTTGCAGTTCCACCCAGAATCATTAAGGATTGAGCGACATTTGGAATGATTGAAACAATCTCACCTTCTAGACTATTCAGAAATTGTTCTAATTTTATTTGATCCTCATTCATTTTTATTGGGAAACGATGAACTTTGTATTTCATTTTGAGTCTCCTTGGCAATTTTATTCTTGTTGATCAATTCATAAAGACCATAAGAAATAAATCCGGCTATAATAGTTGCAACTATATCTCTCCAGTCACAAGTATTTCTGCCAGGTAGAATATATTGCACCAATTCATATACAATTAGACCTAATGTAATAAAGAGAATAAGCCATCTCCCTATTTTATAATAGGGATTAACACCAGCAAGATCGAAAAAGATTATTGCAATAGATCCGGTAAAGTTTCCGATAGTATCGGCAATCCAGAAATCGAAAATATCGTTTGCATAGATATACGGTCTATATATTTTTCTACCAATTTCAGTCAAAACAAACATTGAAATAAATATTCCAAAGAATATCTTTCTTTCATTAGTAATCTTCAATATTCTCTCTTTATCAACCATATATCTTGATGCACCTAAAGACGTTGTTTTAAGTTTACCTGCCGAAGGCAGTGACGCCGCCTAATAATTTACCCCGCGTTTTTGCGGGACAGCAATGCAGTTTTTCCCGAAGGGACTCCTTCGGAGGAAAAACAAACGACAATAATTTTTTGTGCTAGAGGCATCCCTCTGGGAGAATAACTTTAATAGCTTGCTAAACTTATCAACAAAAATCTTAACAACCAATACAGCATTGGATCCACAGAAAGCCAAGTGGTCTTGTGGAAGATATGATTATATACCGTTTTTTATCAAAATAAATTTCAATCTTCTATTGCCTCAATACCTTGTTCTTTAAGTTTTGCTAATCCTTCTTTCATTGCTTTTAATTGATCTGGTGTGTGTCCCTGCCAAATAGTAACCTCTCCAACAACCTTAAAAGGATGTTTTGATCGGTAAGACATTGTTGGATTACCAGGAAATTTTTTATCTGTTAAATTGGGATCATCCTCAATTAGACCTGTTGATTCAACCAAATAAATTCTTTCGCGTCCTTCACCTAAAGCAAGTTCTGCTCCCCAAATAGCAGCATCCAAAGTGGATGTCAAATAGATATATTTGGCTTTTTTCTTTTTGCCATAATTTGAGTTAA
>CAZIDB010000073.1:0-13665 GCA_964537965.1 uncultured Melioribacter sp.
TAAGTATAAATCAACTCAGCCGGTTCTTGTTTTTGCTCCGTTAACTAAATTTAATGATGTCAAAAAACTCGACGAGAGAATAATTCCAACAGTTTTTACAAAAGAACATCTGAGTTTTCTAAAACCTTTCTTTAATCGAAAACCAATTAAAGTTCATGTTAAAATTGATTCCGGTATGGGAAGAGTCGGAGTGAGATTTGATGAAGCTGTTAAGTTTGTTAAGTATGTAAGTTCATTAAAAGAATTTGAGATTGACGGAATCTACACCCATTTTGCGACATCGGATGAAAAAGATAAGACATATGCGAACCTTCAACTGTTAAGGTTTAAGAATATTATTGCCGAACTTAAAGCAATGAAGATAAACTACGGATTGGCACATTGTGCTAACAGCGGAGCTATCCTGGATATGCCTGATTCGTATCTTGATATGGTACGACCGGGAATTTCTTTATACGGATATTATCCATCGCACGAAACTTCAGAATCAATAAAACTTAAACCGGTTATGTCATTGATATCTAAAATAGATGGGTTAAAAGAAATCTCAAAAGGTGAATCTGTTAGTTACGGCAGAAGATTTATTGCGAAACAAAATACAAAGATTGCGTCTGTTTCAATCGGTTATGCAGATGGTTTTATAAGAGGTCTTACGAATAAAGCTTCAGGTATAATCGGCAATAAAATTTATAAGCAGGTTGGCCAGGTTTGCATGGATAGAATCATGTTCGAAGTTGATGATAAGGTTAAACTTTATGATGACATCATTCTTTTAGGTGAAAAAGGGAAATGCAAAATAACAGCCTGGGACTGGTCAGATGCTATTAACACTATTCCCTATGAAGTAACCTGCAATATCAGCAAAAGAGTACCAAGAAAATATAAAGAGTAATGAACTTTACAAAACAATATCTTGTACAGTGTTTAACATCGGCTGCAAACAACCTGCGGCTAAGTACGGAAAAAATTGAAGTCGTTGCATTGTTAAGAGAAGATATTAGTAAATGTGAAAACCTTGAGATTGAAATTAGCGAAATGAAAAAAGTTACTGAGCTTTCCACCTTCGCAATAAAATTAGGTGAACTTTTTAACTACCTGGAAAAAGGAAAAATTGATTTTCTTAAAGTAACTGAAAAGTACAAAGAACATTGCTCCTATATTGTTAAAGATATGAATACTCTCCTTGAAAGAGTCTCACCGGAGATGTACAGAAAAATTAGAACTCAACTAAATGAACAGATTGATAAAAGAAACGGCGACGGCGAAACTGCAAAAGTTGAGAAGACATTTATTGATGAAAATAATTTACAGGATTCACAAGTTCCAGTTGAGATAAAATTTGAAAAGGAAATTGAAAAATCTGAAAATGATATACTGAAGGAAGAGTTTATTCTGGAAGAGGACGAAAAACAGGAGGATATTCTTTTTGAAAAGTTTGAAGAAAGAATATTGCATCCCATTAAAATGCTGGACCAGTTCCTTAAAAATCTTACTCCCGATAATCTGAATCCTGAAGAAATTGACAGGTACTATAAAATGATGGATAAGAATGCAGAGCTATCTTCAAGGATAGGTTTTGATATCATTTCCAGTATGCATAAAATATTCGTAAATGCATTGTTGCTAATCAGGTCCGGTTCATTACTACCTGTTAAAGATGTAGTAGAATCAATGCGCGCATGTTTAATTGTTATTGTTGCTGTTGTTAAAGGTAAAGAAGTTGATATAACTAATTATTTAAATCGTGCCGAAAATTTCGGCAGACAAATTCAGAATTTAAGTTAAGGAATGAAATGGAAATTTTTGCCGTTATAATGGCTGGTGGTGTTGGCGCACGGTTTTGGCCGAGAAGCCGTGAAAAAACACCTAAACAATTATTGAAAATATTTAATGAAAAATCTCTTATAACAAATACAATTGACCGCCTTGAAGGTCTTATTCCTGCTGATCATATTTATATAGTTACAAATAAAACTCAGAAGAGTTCTATCAAGACTCAGCTTGGAAGCATCCCGTCTGAAAATATTATAGCTGAACCTTTCGGTAAAAATACTGCTGCTGCTATCGGATTGTCGGCATCAATTATACAGCACAGAAGTAAAGATGCATTATTGGTCACTTTGCCTGCAGATCATATTATAAAAGAAAAGGAACTGTTCCAGCAGACAATAAAAAAAGCTATTGATTTTGCTGATAAATCCGGCGGACTCTTAACCATCGGAATAAATCCAACACGCCCCGAAACCGGCTATGGTTATATCCAGATAGATGACAAACCAAAGGATGACGGCATTTATAAAGTTTTAACCTTTGCCGAAAAACCAAATTTTGCAACGGCTGTAAGATTTATTGAAAGCGGGGATTTCCTTTGGAATAGCGGTATGTTTATCTGGAAAGCAGAAGCAATACTTTCTGAAATGAAAGCGTATATGCCTGAGCTTGACACTGCTTTAAATAATATTAAAACTGCAATCGGTACTTCCAAATTTATTAAAACGCTTACAATTGAATATGGTCAGCTTAAAAGTATCTCTATCGATTACGGTGTGATGGAAAAATCAAGCAAAGTTTTTTTAGTTAAAGGGAATTTTTCATGGAGTGACGTTGGCAGTTGGGAAGAGGTTTATCAGTTATCTGTTAAAGATGGAGATGGAAATGCAGTTGCCGGTAATTACTATAATGTCAACTCAACTGATTCTTATGTTTATGCACCTGAAAAGTTTACAGCATTGATAGGTGTAGAAAATTTAATTGTAATTGATACTAAAGATGCTTTACTTGTTTGTAAAAGAGACCAGGCACAATCTGTAAAAAATATTGTTGATTATCTTAAGTTAAAAAAGTTATCTAAACATTTGTGATTAAACAGGGAAATAATTTGGTTATTGCTAACGCAACTCTTGTTCAATGCTCGGATATAGGAAACTCAACTCATTTAATTAAAATCAAGTGTCCTGAAATTGCCCTTAACTGTTATCCGGGTCAGTTTTGTAATATTAAAGTAAGCGATTCAACTTATCCGTTGCTTCGCAGACCTTTTAGTATTTGTGACGTTGAAGGTGAAAATGTTTTGTTTATGTATAATGTTCAGGGTGGCGGTACAAGACTTCTCTCATCAAAAAAAATCGGTGATAAGGTCGACATCTTAGGTCCACTTGGGAATGGCTTTAACATTGAAGACGAGTACGATACTGCGGTTATTGTTGCCGGTGGAATTGGTGAAGCGCCTTTTCCATTCTTAATAAATAAACTGCCGTTTGATAAAATGATATATTCATTTGTAGGCGGTAAATCCCAAAATGATATAATTACGTACGGATTAAAAAATGTTCTGGTTTCTACGGATGACGGTTCATTGGGATTTGAAGGAAACGTAATTGAATTGCTTGAAGCAAATATTAAATTGTTTGAAGGTAAAAAGATTAAAATATTCGGCTGCGGTCCTAACGCCATGCTGAGAGCGCTTAAATTATTTGCAGTAAAAAATAATTTTAACTGTGAGGTATCTACGGAAAGTGCAATGGCTTGTGGTTTTGGTATTTGCCAGGGTTGCCCGATTGGAGCAGCTGATAAAGATGGATATTATCTTGTTTGTAAAGATGGCCCGGTTTTTAATGTTAACAAGGTAAATATATGAGTACAGTTGATTTAACTGTTGAAATAGGCCCGTTAAAACTTAAAAACCCGGTGATGCTTGCTTCCGGTACGGTTGGTTATGGAAATGAGATTTCAAATATTACTGACCTTAACAAACTTGGTGCAATAGTAACAAAATCCTTAAGCCTGAAACCAAGAATAGGCAATCCTCCGCAGCGTATTGTTGAAACTGCTTCCGGTATGTTGAATGCAATTGGATTGGCAAATGTTGGAGTTGAAGAATTTATTAAGGATAAAATTCCTTTCCTTAAAAATATTGATTCGACAATAATCTGTAATATTGCCGCGAGTTCAGTTGAAGAATATGTTGAGTGCACTCAAATTTTATCCGGTGAAGAAACTATAAAAGCCTTCGAGATAAATGTATCTTGTCCTAATGTACGGGAAGGCGGATTAATTTTTGGAAATGATCTTGCTTCGGTTGGCAGAATTACGGAACAAGTTCGGTCTGCTACATCAAAACCGATTATCATTAAACTTTCTCCCAATGTTTCTAACATTGCGGAGTTTGCAGCAATCGTTAAGAAGGAAGGTGGTGATGCAGTTTCCGCAATAAATACACTTGTTGGAACTGCATTCAATATTTATACGCGTAAGCCAAAAATCAAAAATATAACCGGCGGATTATCTGGCCCTGCTATAAAACCTGTTGCGCTTGCAAAAGTTTTGGAAATAAAAAGAAAGGTGGATATACCGATTATTGGAATCGGCGGAATAATGAATTGGGAAGATTCAGTTGAATTTATGATTGCCGGTGCCACAGCATTTCAACTGGGAACAGTGAATTTCATCAATCCAAATTGTGGAATTGAAATTATTGACGGATTGATTAATTATTGTGGAAAGATGTCTATACGAAAAATCTCTGATGTTACCGGCTCATTTGAAATAGAGAGCTAAGAAAGTAAATTCATTTATTATGAACATTGAAGAATCGTTGGTTAAACTTTATTCTTTACAGAAATTCGGGATAAAGTTAGGCTTAAGTAATATAACAGATTTTCTAAATCGACTAGGAAATCCACAGAATGATTTTAAATCCTTTCACGTTGCCGGATCAAACGGAAAGGGAAGTACAACATCTTTTATCGCAAGCATTCTTATGGAAGCAGGATATAAAGTTGGTTTGTACACATCACCGCATTTTATAAGATTCAACGAACGGGTGAAAATTGGAAACACAGAAATAAACGATCAATATATTTCTGAATTTATTACTGAGAATTATAATTATATAATTGAAAGGAAACTTACTTTTTTTGAAGTTACGACTGCACTTGCATTTAAATATTTCTCAGATAATAAAATAGATTATGCTGCTGTTGAGACTGGATTAGGAGGAAGACTTGATGCAACAAATGTAATTGATCCTGTCGCATCAGTAATTATTTCAATTAGCTTAGAACATACTGATATACTTGGTGAGACAATTGAAAAAATAGCTTTTGAAAAAGCAGGCATTATAAAAGCAGGTAGGAAAGTTTTTATAGGAATACTTCCGGATGAAGCTATTAGAGTTATTGCTGACAGATGCGATCAATTAAACTCAGAATTAATTTCTCTTGGAATTTCATTGCAGGAACAGGAAAAATATGTAGAACTAATAACTCCAGATAAACACCTGATAAGAATTTCACCGCCGCTAAAAGGGAAATTCCAGGAATATAACTCAGCATTAGCTGCAAACTGTATCCTGAATTCAGTCCCAGAAATTAAAAATGAAACCATACTTAACGGAATCAGGAATGTTGAAGATAATACTGGAATTCAAGGACGATATGAAGTATATTCTAATGTGCCGAAAGTGATATTCGATTCGTCTCATAACCCTGAAGGTGTGGAAAATTTTGTTGGAACATTTGGTAAAGAGAGTCCTAAGTATAAGAAGAGAATAATAATGTTCGGTGCTATGCGGGATAAGGACATTACCTCAATGCTGGGTATACTTAAGAATTATTTTGATGAGTTTCGTTTTATTGATATAAACATGGAAAGGTGTGAAAAAGCAGATGTGCTGGCAAAAGTAGGTCAAGAATTAAATCTGAATTATGTAGTTGAAAGAGATCCACTAAAATATTTAAATGACTTTGTCGAAAATAATGTGGAAGATTGCCTTGTTGTATTAGGCAGCATTTATATCCTTGGAACAATAAAATCACAAATTTACCTTAAATAGTGCTTGACATTTTTTTCAGATAAGGCTAATTTTATTGTGGTTCCTCTTGTTCCTATCAAATAATCAAATAAACAAGTGGTCTAAATTAAACCCCGGTTAACAAATCTGGTAATTGTGTTAATCAAAAATTTTAAATATTCATTTTCAAACTTTTAACAGGGATTCGAAATATGCCAATGGATATTTCAGAACTACAATCCAAAAAGATTGTTGATTTGTACAAAATTGCTAAAGACCTGGAAATTTCCGGTTACAGCGATTTAAGAAAACAAGAACTTATCTTTAAAATTCTTGAAGCCCAGACCGAAAAAGACGGACTTACATTTTCTAAAGGTGTTCTTGAAGTATTAACTGACGGATATGGATTCTTAAGATCCTCCGATTATAACTATCTTCCTTCTCCTGATGATATTTATGTCTCACCTTCACAAATTAAAAGATTCAGTTTGCGTACGGGTGATCATGTAAGCGGGCAGGTTAGGCCTCCAAAGGAAGGTGAAAGATTCTTTGCATTGCTTAGAGTTGAAGCAGTTAATGGTCAAAATCCTGAAGCAGTTAGAGAACGAACCCTTTTTGATAACCTTACCCCTCTTTACCCAATTAAAAGAATTACACTTGAATCTGCTCCGGGTGAGTATTCAATGCGTGTAGTAGATATGCTTTCACCAATTGGTAAAGGGCAGAGAGGATTAATCGTTTCTCCACCAAAGAGCGGTAAAACAATTTTACTCCAGAAGATTGCCAATTCAATTACTAGAAACCATCCTGAAGTGAAACTTATTATTTTACTTATCGATGAACGTCCTGAAGAAGTTACCGATATGCAGCGTTCTGTTCAGGCAGAAGTAATAAGCTCAACATTTGATGAACCGGCAGACAGGCACGTCCAGGTTGCAAATATGGTTCAGGAAAAAGCAAAGAGAATGGTTGAAGCAGGTGAAGATGTTGTAATATTACTTGATAGTATTACAAGATTAGCAAGAGCCCATAACACAGTAATTCCTCATAGCGGTAGAATTCTTTCCGGTGGTGTTGACGCAAATGCTTTGCATAAACCAAAAAGATTTTTTGGTGCCGCAAGAAATACCGAAGAAGCCGGTAGTTTAACTATCATTGCAACTGCACTTATTGATACCGGCAGTCGTATGGATGAAGTTATCTTTGAAGAGTTCAAAGGTACAGGTAATATGGAAATTGTATTGAGCAGAGATCTGGCAGACAGAAGAATTTTCCCTGCTATTGATGTTAATAAATCCGGAACAAGAAAAGAAGAATTACTCCTTAGAGAAGACGAAATAAATAAGGTCTGGATATTAAGAAAAATCATTAGTGAATTTGATACTGTTGAAGCAATGGAATTTTTGCTTGATAAAATAAGAGGGACGAAGAACAATAAAGAATTTATGAATAATATGAACAGCTAAAGTTCTGTTCCTTTTAAGCAGAAAAATCGGCTATGCGGAAATTAATATTTTTTCTTTTCGTTTCTTTTAATGTTCTTGGCTATGCACAGCCTGGTGGTAAGAATATATATACTGATGCAATCTTTCTACCCGCCGGAACAAATATTCATTGTATTATTTCATATAGAATCAGTTACGATCAGCTTGTATTCGTAAAGAAAAATTCTGACTTCCAGGCGAATATCAGAATATCTGCTGAAGTATTTGATTCTACAGATAAAAGTATACTTAGAGAAATAAAAGAAGAAAACCTTTCATTAAAATCTTATGAGTTAACAACAAAGAAAGATCTTTTCATCCAGGGATTTCTTGAACTTGATATACCTGCCATTAATTTTAAAATTAAACCCGGCTATACAGATATCAATTCCGGTTATGAACAGATTCTTAATGAATTCATATTTGATAGACGAAAATTCAATTCTTTAAATGTCTTTAAACCGATTGTTGTAAAAGACAATAAACAGATTTCCGATACAACTGCAACATGGGAACTTGTAAACTACAATGGTAATATCCCATTCTCATCTGATGATATTTCATTAGTGATTGTTTCATCAAATCCAAAAGTTGAAACAATTAATGTTGAGATAAAAAGCAATGACTCAATTTTGTTAAAACAAAATATCCGGAAAACATTTACCGGGGATTTATCGGTAACAAACTCAAACGGACTAAAATTAAATTTAAATAGGCGGGAAGAAGAATCTCAAATATTTGTAATCCGGAATGTGAATGCAAAAGCATATGAAGGATCATTTGAGGTTAAAATTCGATCCGGTAATGATTCTGCTTCTTTTGAAAATAAAGTTGAGTGGTTTTTAAAACCACGCACACTGCAAAACGAAGAGTATGCAAGAAAAATATTAGCATACATCGCAGATGAACTGGAATTAAAAAAAATAAAGTCTGCTTCAACAGATAAGAATTATGCTTCCTTCTTTGAATTTTGGAAAAAATATGACCCCACACCTGAAACAACCTTTAACGAATTATTAAGCGAATACTATGCAAGGGCAGACTTCGCAATAATTAATTATTCTGTATTGGGAAAAACAAACGGGGCAGAAACTGACCGTGGGAAAATTCATATACTCTACGGTAAACCTGATGATATTAACAGGGTTTATAATAGTTCAAACGACATTACTGAAGTCTGGACTTATAACTCACCCAAAAATAAATTTGTATTTAGGGATAAAACCGGAACCGGAAATTTTATTCTGGAAAGTCATCAATGAAAAATATTATTTTTACCTGCGGCGACGTTAACGGCATTGGCCCGGAGATAGTTATTAAGACTATCAGCAATATTTTTGATCCAGCTAAATATAAACTCAATTTCCTTTGTCCTAAAAAAGTATTTATTGATACCGCAAGGAATGTTGGAGTTTCTTTTCCATTCGAAATAAATAAATCACTCGATTTCAAAGAGAGTGAAATTGTATCGATTGTTTCTTTCTCGGATGCTCACTTGGAACCGGGTATTCCAACAAAAAAATCCGGCGAAGTTTCATACAAAGCCGTTGAAGCTGCTTTTAAAGCTGCCTGGAAAGATAAAGCCGATGCAATAGTAACTGCTCCAATTTCAAAGAAAGCGTTTCAGTTAGCAGGAATTAAATTTAAAGGACACACTGAGATGTTAGCTAAGTGGAGCAAAGTATCAAACTACATGATGATGTTTCATTCCAAACATCTTATGTGCGGATTGGTAACTATTCATGAACCGATTGAGTCAATTCCAAAAATACTAACACAGAAAAAACTTGAAACAGCCATTAAAATAACAGTTGAAAGTTTGAGCAAAGATTTCGGCATTAAAGAACCTAAGATAGCTGTACTTGGTTTGAATCCCCATGCAGGTGAAGAAGGAATAATCGGTAAAGAAGAAATTAAAGTTATAAAACCTGTCATACTTAAATCCGATTATAAAAATTATCTTTCCGGTCCTTTTGTACCCGATGCATTTTTTGCAAACAAATTATACAAGAAATTTGATTTTGTTTTGGGAATGTACCACGACCAGGTTTTAATTCCTTTTAAACTTATGAACTTTAATACCGGCGTTAATTTTACAGCAGGTTTACCTGTTATAAGAACTTCGCCGGATCACGGCACTGCGTTCGATATTGCTCAAATGGGCATTGCAGATTCCGGCAGTATGATTCAGGCTTTTTACTTAGCAGATAAGATTATTGATAACAGAAGAAACTTAAGTGAAAGATAAACTCTATTCTGTTATCGCTCCAATCTATCCTAAATTAATGAATCATGTAAATTACAAACTTTGGGCAGATTACTATAAAGATATCCTTAAGGTAAAATTAACAAAGAATAGTAACATTCTTGAACTGGCTTCGGGCAATTGCGAACTTTCCAGATACATCAGGAAATATTTCCCTTCAATTATACTTACTGATATTTCAATCGAGATGCTGAAAATATCTGAAAAAAATAATCTCAAGAAAGTTTGCTGCGATATGACAGCCTTGCCGTTCCAATGTAAATTTGATGCAGTCATTTCAGCTTTCGACAGCGTTAATTACCTGCTTACTAAAAAATCACTCGAGAAATTATTTAAAGGAGTTTATGCGTTACTTGGTGATAACGGAATTTTTACTTTTGATGTTAGTCTTGAAAAGAACAGCCTGAAGAGTGAAAGGTTTCTTAACAGAAAAGGGAATTATAACAATATAAAGTATATACAAAGAAGCAAATTTGATTCTGAAAAAAGAATTCACTTTAATAAATTTGAGTTGACATTTCCGGATGGAAGAGTTGAAAAAGAGATTCACAGACAAAGAATCTATCCGGTTGAAATTTATTTTGAGCTTTTAAGCAATTGCGGTTTTATAATTCAGAACTGTTATGATGCGTTCTCTTTTAATGATGCTGACGAGAAATCAATCCGGGTTCAATTTGTTACAATTAAAGGTAAAAGAAATGCTTAGTTTCAATAATGTTTCTTTCAGTTATACTAACCAGCCGGTGTTAAATGACCTGAATCTCAGCTTTGAACAGGGAGAGTTTGTATTTCTGATCGGTAAAAGCGGCTCAGGTAAAAGCACTTTGCTTCAATTAATTTATATGAATTTGTTTCCGCAGAGCGGTAATGTGCAGGTATTTGATTATGATTCAACATCAATCAGAAAAAAAGATTTACCTGACCTCAGGAAGAAACTTGGTATTGTGTTCCAGGATTTTAAATTGTTACCTGACAGAAATGTTTATGAGAATTTAGCCTTTGTACTTGAAGTAACCGGTACAGGTAAAAGAGAAATAAAGAAAAGAATTTATACTGCGCTTTCTGCTGTCGGGTTATCACACAAGCAAAAAAATATGCCGGATGAATTAAGTGGCGGCGAACAACAGAGAGTATCAATTGCGAGGGCAATTGTTAACGAACCTAAATTAATTTTAGCAGATGAGCCAACCGGGAATCTCGACCCTGAAACTTCTCTTGAAATCCTTGAGATTCTTAAGAAGATAAATTCCAGAGGAACATCAGTAATTCTTGCGACTCATAATTATGAACTTGTAAGAAAATTTAATGCAAGAATAGTCAAACTTGAAAATGGAAAAGCGTATAAAGTAGTAATCAGGCAGTCACAGAATAATAAATAGAAATGGGGCAAACAGGTTGCCCCATAATTCTTATTTTATTTTACCAACCAACTCTTCAGCAACCATGTTAACCGGTTGATCCCCGTTAACAAAAGTTAACTTACCTTTGCTTTTATAATAATCCAGAACAGGTTCAGTTTGTGCATGAAAAACATTAAGTCTGTTTCTAATTACATCTTCCTCGTCATCTTTACGCTTATATAAACTTTCTGCGGCACCGCATTTGGGGCAGGTAGTTTTTCCTTCAACTTCACTTAAGGTAAAAATAGTACCACATACTTTGCAGGCAAGACGATTGGACAAACGCTGTATAATCAATTCATCATCAACTGTAATTGCCAGATAATATTCATCGTCAGATTTAAGTGATTGAAATATTTCATCAAGAAGTTTAGCCTGATCCAAGGTACGTGGGTAACCATCAAGAATAAATCCTTTCTCGCATTCCTTACCTGATAAAACTTCCTTTATAAGATCAGCCATAAGGTCATCAGGAACAAGATAACCGGATTCAACTATTTCTTTAGCCTTCAGACCAAGAACAGTCTGATTCTTAATTGCGCTTCTTAATATATCCCCGGTTGATATGTGAGGTACTGCTAATTTATCAGCAAGTATTTTTGCCTGTGTACCTTTACCTACGCCGGGTGCACCAAACATTACTATTCGCATTGTTAATCCTATAAATTTTTAAATCAAAATTATGTTCAAAATCGCTTTGAAGCAAGAAAATTATGACTGTACAGTGAATCAAGTTATTATTTAAATGTAAGAGAAACTATCTTTCCATCCATATCGCATACAAGAATGTTATTATTGCTAACAGGGGTAATTTTATTTATTGAAGTAACCCCTGTTTTGTACATCCAAATTAATTTACCATCCTTTGCATTCATGCAATAAACTATTCCGTTTCGTGTACCAAAGAAAATTTTACCCTTTTGCTCTATAATACTGCCCGGATTAAAATCATAGGTGTAATTAGCAGCAGTAATCCACTTTTCTTTTAATTGATTTGCTGACGGATCAATTGCAAAAACGGAATCATTCATTGTTCTTGAGAATATAGTTTTTCCATCTTTTGAAATTCCGATTGATTCTCTCACTTGGTGTTTATTGGAACGCCAGACAATGTCGCCTGTCTTTTCATCTAAAGCTGTCATAACTCTATCCGGTGCAACAATAAAAACTTTGCCATTTGAGGCAACAGGTTCACAGGCAGCAGGGGAGTATAGTTCTTCAGTCCTTCCGTTGTTCCATTTCCATTTAAAATCACCATTGGATTTATCTAATGCATATAAATAAGAATCCCACGCTCCGAAAATTATTTTATCCTTTGTCAGTAAGGGTTTGGTTTCAACAAAACCATTCAAACCAGTAAAATCCCATAATGAAGTTCCGGATGCAAGGTCAATGGCATGAAAAACATAATCACCTGAGGCGGTATAAACATAATTTTTTTCAATTACAGGTGAATTAAGTATTGGTCCGCTTGCGTTGTACTTCCAGATGAGTTTGCCATTATTCTTATTGAGGCAGTATAAACTCGAATCAGTACAGCCAAACACAACGAAACCTTTCGAGATCTCAGGAGTTGAAAAGATTTTTCCATTAACTTTAAATGTCCATGTGGTTTTACCGGTTTTGATATTATAAGCATTAAACTCACCGCCGCTATTGCCAATAAAAGCAGTGTTTCCTGAAATTCCGAATGATGAAGTAATTAAATAATCCTCCTGTTTACTCCATTTGATTTTTACATTGGGATATTTCTTATTGATTGAGAAATCCGGGCGAACGTATCTGGTTGTATCCGAAGAGAAATCAATTTTATTAAGTTTAAACGAAGACCAGGCTTCTTTCATTTCTGATGATGGATTCTTCTCATAAAAATAAATTGAATCGTTTTTTATCATCACAATGTTATAACCACCCGGCGCATCCTTACTTCTCAGATTTGATCTTCCCATAATTCCGGGAATTCCTTCAAATGAAAAATTTCTGTTAGCATGGCCGTGTCCGCACAAAATCAATTGAGTATTAGCTTTTTTAAGAAGATCAATAACTTCATACCAGTTCGTAATTGATTGATCCATAGGATAATGACTTATGAATATTACGGGTTTGTCCTTGGAAGTTTTATCGATAATTTGTTCAAGCCATCTTACATCTTCAGGTGCAAAATGACCCTCTGCCATTCTCATAAACGGTCCCTGGTGCAATCCGATAAACAGATATTTATCTGCTTCAAAAACAAACCTGTCATTACCAAAAGTTTTAATAACCTGTGTACCGCCTGATTCTGACCATTTTGTATCATGGTTGCCGGGAATTATGTAATACGGTTTATTGAGGCTGTCTAGAATTTTCTTCGCTTTATTTAGGTCGTATGTTCTGCCGGTTTGGGAGATATCACCGGAATGAATTATAAAGTCGATATCATTTAGTTTGTTAATGTCCGTAACTGATAAAGATAAATCTGCAGCTCCGCTTGAATTGCCAACGTGTGTATCGCTTAACCAGGCAAATTTAATTGGTTTCGGCTGTCCAGATACATCGATTGAAACAATGATTAACAGGAACAATAAGGTTATCTGAAATTTTTTCATTTCTCTACACAATTTATTTAAACGCGTCCGAAACATATTAAGTTATACTGAACTTATCAAATTGAAACTCTTGGCAGTTTATATTATATTTGCAATTGATTTTATACTTTATTACATGCACCTGTGGCTTCCCGAC
>CAZIDB010000073.1:13765-19947 GCA_964537965.1 uncultured Melioribacter sp.
TGCACCTGTGGCTTCCCGACTAAGTCGGGAGATAGAGCATCTGAATACGGAATTTTATAATAGATATTGCACCTGTGGCTCAATTGGATAGAGCATCTGACTACGGATCAGAAGGTTCGGGGTTCGAATCCCTGCAGGTGCACAAGTTTTAATGGATATTACTTAATGGAAGATTGTAAATGTTAAATGCATTTTTTTCTTCCATTTTTTTTCTTATAAATCTATAAAAGCACCTGTGGCTTCCCGACATAGTCGCATAGGCGTCAACCTAATTCAACTAATTTTTGAATAAAGTTTATTCTATCCTTTCTGGATTCGTATTTTGAATAATACAGTATTTGTTTTTTAGTAATTTGTTAAGCGTTCTATTGCAATAAATCGAAAGACAAATCTGCGAGATATTACTAACAATATACTGCATCATTTTTATCATACTTATCTGGACTTCATCTTTTTTGTTTCTCTTTTTCTGTATCATCAAAGAATAATTGGAATAATAGTGAGCTTGAAATATCATAATAAATATCAACATACTGTAAATGTATGACTCTAACCTGATTTTGTTTGAATCATTAGGTACATCAATAATTCTGAAGTAACTCTTCCAACACTTAAATATTGTTTCTATTCGCCACCGGATAAAATATAATTCAGCTATGTCTTTTATTTTAATTTTTTCTTCTGAAACATTTGTTATAAATAACTCCCATCCCAATAAGTATAGACTTTCTTTACTCGGATTACATCTTCTATCCCTGTTCCTCTTTGATTTCCTTCTTCTTTCTGCAGCTACAGTTTGTTCTACCGGAATAGCTATCAATCTTGTTGGTAGTTTTTCTTCTGCACCTGCAAATACACTAATATCTAATTGCCCTCTTTTTTTAACATCTTAGCTAAATCTATTGGCTTTTCTTCTTCTTTGGATAGTATTACTACGCCTTTTCTCATTCTGCTTACAAAATATATCCCGCCTTGATCCATTTCCTTGAATACTTTCAGAACAAAGTAACCTAAATCCCTTATTACTAAATCTCCTTTTTTTACTATCTCAAATATCTTTTCAGAGTAGCTCTGATCATTCTTTCTAAATGATGTTATCTCAAACCGGACAAAACTATTTTTTACAACATTATAAGCGGCTTGTATCTTTAATATGGCTTTCTTTGCTTCCTTATCCCAATAACCATTGCCAGGGTATTCTTTCCATAGTTTATCACTAAGTTTTATATGTGTGCTGTCTTCCAGTATCACATTCTTAAATCCTTTCAGCTTTTCTTTTGTCCCTTTTGTTAGCTTTTGGTTTATTTTTCTTTCTATAATGTATGACAATACTTTCCTTAAAAATATTACTTGTTCCGGCTGCATTCTTTTTTGTAACGCTTGTTTTGATACTGTGCCATTTATTAGTAATCCGATTTTATTTGCCCAATCTTTATATGAATTTTTCCCCGGGCAGAATACCATCATAAAAAAACCTACAAGCAAATCTCTGGGCTTAATTTTTTTTGCCTTCCTCTTGCTAAAGCCACTTTCCTTCGATAGTTTGGTTATAGGTATTGTTCTTAAACTTTGTTCTATTATTGTTGCATCTTTCTTTTTTGTCTTTTTGCTGTTTGTTTTCATTGATTAGTTCATTTTTGTTCGGAAAACTCAAATTTACTACTCTTGTTACAAACAGCAATATTTTTTCCCTCTTTCTTATGTTGACGTCTATGCGACATAGTCGGGAGATAGAGCATCTGACTACGGATCAGAAGGTTCGGGGTTCTGCCAAAGGCATCCCTATGGGAGAATCCCTGCAGGTGCACAAGTTTTTAAGGAAGATGTCCGCCAAAGGCGGATCAACCTCTGGCAGATTTGATGGAAGAATGAAAATGTTTTAACCTTTCTTTCTTCTTTTTTTTTACTTTAAATGCAAAATTAATTTATAACTGTATTTCAAGACCGATAACCGGCAGCAACGAAAACTGGTAAACCTCTTCTGTCTGACCATCTGCTTTATAGCGAATCCTGGCAACATTATGTCGGTTATATACATTCTCAATTGAAAAGTAGATTGACAAACTCCAGCCGGAAAAATTATAACGGCTGTTAAAACCAATATCAAGTCGATGATAATCAGGATATCTTTCTGAATTTATTTCATCAACTGAAATCCAGCTGCCTTTAGTCCATCTCAATCCGGCTTCGGAATGTTGTTCGGTAGTTACAAACAATTTGGGTGTATAAGGTCTGCCCGTTGCAAACCGCCATCTAATACTTATTTCCATATCATCTGAGAAGGGAAGTATGTAACTGGGATATTTAATGTAGAACGGTGCTCTGTCTAACCTGCTTCTTAATTCTTCAAAACGTTTTCCGCAGATAACTGTAAGCACATCCGGATATTCATATTCAGAAGTATAACTTTTTCCACTCATACCAATCCTTGGATCCTCATATCTGCTCCACATTCTTGAATATGCAAGCGTACCAAAAAAATCATTTACAAGCTTTTGCTGGATAAGTAAATCAATTCCATAGGAATATTTACTGCCAATGTTTACATATTTCTCGGAACGAAAGGTTCTGTCATTGTAATGAATAAATTCTTCCGGGACGGGAATATCTGAATACTTTTTATAATAACCTTCAATTGTAAGTTTTAATCCGTCCGCAAGAATCTGGTCAAATCCAATTACCAAATGCCGGGCAAAAGTATTCTTAAGATTCCTGTTGATATCTGAATTAAATTTATCACTGTAATCCGGCAGTGTATGCGCCTGGTAATAATTTCCATATGCTAAATTAATTGTAGTCATATCCTGTATAAGAGAATAAGATAGTGAGAGTCTTGGACTGAGGTTACCATTACCACTATAATTAAAATAATCGTATCGTAAACCAAGGTTAAGCAGAAGTCTGTCATTAAGTAATTTTATTTTATCATTGATAAAAAAATAAGTTTTATAACTTTTAAAAAATTCCAGAAGGCTTTTTATAGTAGAAGGATTTTCAAATACATAAATATCATCCGGAGTATTCCAGCCATCATAGTTAATATCATATCTGGAAGAATCACCTCCGTAAAATATATTCTGATCGTAACGAATCGTTTTAAGTGATGCCCCAAGGTTCAATTCATTTGATGAATTCACATTCCATACGAATTCTCCTTTCAGTGCAATTTCACCATTATCATGTACATCATTATAAGCTAAATCCTTTGCAAGAAGATGTGAATGAATTAAGTTACCGGCTGCATCGTAAGACAGAGATGAAAAGTAATCTGTCTCGTTAAGATCAAAGTGATAGTTATTGCAGTAAATAGTGAAAAGGGAGTAAAGATTTTTATTCCACAGGCTTTTTATGGTTAAACCAATTGCATATTGGGATTGCCTGATATCTTCAAGTGTCTGACTAACTGAATCAATTTGACCTGCCTTAAGTGTATTTTCATCTTCAAAATCATTATCCTCTTTTATTTTATCCTTTCCGTAAATTCCCGAAAATGAAAGTGTATGTTTGTCAGATAAGTCATAAACAAGTTTGCATTGAACATCGTAGTATTGCGGTACAGCGGATTTACCAATTGCATCTTTTATAAGACTAAGAAAACTATTTCTTGCTGATATCAGCCACGATCCTTTACCATTGTTAATACCGCCTTCCAGTATTGCGCCGACTCCGGCGGAAGAGATATTTATATTTCCGTTAAAGGAATTTGTTCTTGTTCCATCACGGGTTTCAATATTCATTACTGATGAAAGTTTATCTCCATACCTTGAAATAAATCCGCCGGTGCAAAACTGGATGTTCTGAAGCAATGCGACATTAATCATATTCACTGCACCACCGGAATTGTATTCATCAGGAAAATGATTTATCGAATGTATTTCCATATTGTCAAGAATTACCAGAGTTTCATCAGGTGCACCGCCTCTTACAATCAATTCATTATTCCTGTCGCTTGAAAATGAAACTCCTGCCATCCCCTGTAAAATTCTCTGTACGTCAAGTGAAGATCCTGGTGATCTTCTCACTTCTTCCGGACTTAATATTATAGTCGAGAGATTGTTCTGTGTTATTGATTTGTCAAAGTAATCTGCTTTAACAATAACTTCACCGGTTGTAAGTACAGCTTCGGTCAATAGAATATCAACCCAGGTTTCGTAATCGGATCTTACAATTACATCTGTTTTTACTAATGTTTTATATCCAAGCAGGCTTGCCTTAAGTGAATAACTTCCGACCGGAATTTTTATTAAGAAATTTCCTTGTAGATCGGATATTGTTCCAATCCTTCCCGGTTCATTTACAACAATATTTACACCCGCCAGCGGTTCACGCGTTTTAGAGTCAATTACCTTCCCGGTAATCAATCCTGTCTGAGGAAATCCTGTCTGTAAAAGACAAAATAAAGTTAATATTAAAACTAAAACGAACAAGCTAGAATTTTTCATGGCAAACCTTATCTGTTGAAAGTAAGCCGCAAAATTAAATTATCAGTCTGGTTTTGTCGTCTTAATTTATAAATCCGGAATGGTTTATTGTCTAATCCAATAAGTCTGGACAAATATTGTACATTTAATGGAATGAAAGCAAAGGTTTTCTCTTAGAAACTTAAGAAGCTTCCTCTTTAAACTGGCTTGGTGTTTTGCCGGTATATTTTTTAAATACGCTGTTAAAAGATGATTTAGAGTTGAATCCTGCTTCTTCGGCAATTGCTAAAATAGTTAAGTGTTTTGCCTTCGCACTTGAAAGCAGTTGTTTGGCTTCATCAACCCGGTAAGTATTTACAAAATCATAAAAATTCTGGTTGACCTTTTCATTTAATATCTGTGATAGAAGATGCGGGGAGACTGAAAGCATTTGAGCAAGTTTTTGTAATGTAACGTCGCTTTTAAGGTAGGGCTTTTCATTTATCATCAGCGTACGTAAAGTATCAAGGTACAATATCGCTTGTTCATCTGTAAGAGTAGATTTTTCATATTTCTTAGATTGAACCAATTCCTTTTCCGGCGGGAAAATTATCGGCTGTCTTAATCCGATAAATCCAAGCGAAACTATTGTAAATGAAATTGCTGCAGGTACAAATGCAGAGTATACCGGATGTACTTTCAGTCCAAGTAAAAGTAAAATTATAAATACCGGTACTGAATAAATTATAACGGAAAAAAGATTAATCCCTGTTTTTATCCAGCGCAGGTTTATTCTCTCTGTCATAGTCATTGAATTCTTATTATGTATGAAATGCTTTGTTGCAAATCTTCGCGCAAAGAATGTATAAACAAACGCATGAAGGATCTGTACCAGAATTATTATTTTATGTTCAAATGAAAATGAATCGCTGTCATAAATTTCCAGTTTTGTCTGTGTGTCTTTCAGAAAAAATGGTAGCATATATAAAGTCAGCAACAAATATGGAATAAAATGGAGATACTCTTTATTTTGGAATATATAGGAATCGTCTGTTAATTCCTTCACATATAAATAAAAAAGCGGACCAAGCAGAAAAATCATTGTGGAAGTTACTTCTATAAGCTGGGGAATCTGGCGATACAAACCTGACTTTGTTAACCCGAACCCGCTAACTATTAACGAAGAAACTATCATTATATATCCGAGCAGCCGGTTTGCTGTCCTGTTCCTGTTTTTAAGAGTTAATAATAAAACTCCCAGAAATAAACCAAGGACAATTCCAAATGCCATCAGTATGTTTACAAAACTCATTCTCTAAAAATTTTAATATGAATATTTTTTGTTTGAAAAATAGAGAATATTCTCTTCATCTAAAACTGTAAGTAAAAACCGGAAATTCGGATACTCTTCAGCCAGATTATGATCAAACAGTTTCGGAACAAATAGTTAATAACTGGTAAGATTTATTACTTTTATCTTCGCCTGAAATATTTTATTTTGAGTTAAGTTAAATATAGAAAAAAGATATTCGTGTTGTAGTTCCGATCTAATCGGGAGATAGAGCTTCTGATGGAGTTTACTCCACGATGTAGTAGTTCTTAAATAGTTTTTTATTCTGCGCCCGTAGTCCCGATCTAATCGGGAGATAGAGCATCTGGCAGAGATTACTCCACGATGCAGAAGTCCTTAAATTATTTTTTTATGAATGCGCCCGTAGTCCCGATCTAATCGGGAGATAGAGCATCTGATGGAGTTTACTCCACGATGCAGAAGTACTTAAA
>CAZIDB010000074.1:0-19855 GCA_964537965.1 uncultured Melioribacter sp.
AAGCCACGAACAACCGGGTATGCTGTTTATAATATAAAAGAAGAAAAATATGAGGGAACATTTTTTACGGATCTGAAATATGGAAACGGATATTTCATAGCTGCAGAAAATGGAACTGAACCGGGACTGATATATGTACACTTCAGAGACTATGGCACATATTCAATAGACGTGCTTCAACAAAAAATAATAGAATTAATTTCAGTTGAACACTATTTTGTGCTTGATAAAAGAATTTATACCTCTATTGATAATAGTTGGACTATTATACATAAACATTGGAGTGGAAAAACAAAGGGAAGCTTTTCGGAAATTGAATTTTATAATGCAGAATCTGGATTACGTAATCTTGAATTTACTCTAAACAAAAACAATAAAGATAGTATTGAAGTATATGATTTTGAACTTTCGAAGGATAAAAAACTTTTAATTACATATCAAATATCAGATGGAAGAAGTAGAGATATTGAAAGCTATTTTGGATATTATGATTTAGAGACTAAAGAATTATATCGTTCAACGTTAAAATTCGAATGGAGCCTAAATCCCTATTATACTGCATATAGTCCTGTAAGAGATGAAATATATACTTTAGGGGCACAAGATAAATTTTATATAATTGATACGGATACTTATGTAATTAAAGATACTGTTACTCTTGCGGGCAAAATACAAGGCTCTTCTCAAATATTGCTTTCTCCGGATGAAGGTATTGCATTTGTAGCATGCCCAAATAGTAATTCCATTTTCGTAATTGACCTAAACAGCAGAAAAATAATAAAAACAATTGCTATAAAAGAACCCTATAATATGGTTATTCCATAATTATAAATTTTATTTAACTAACCTGATATTAAAATAAATACTTTTTAACTCAAGCTTAGACTGATTTGCTAAACCGGCAGCTCATAAATCTGCAGGATAATATCTCAGCCTAAGGCTGATCCCGCTAAGCCTGAGGCTTATAAATTTGCGGGACAATTTCTATTTCCCGGTTTCCAAATAATGCTCTTCCGGTAAATCTCTTAAACGCTGTGCGGCAATCTCAGGAGTTATATCCCGCTGCGCCTCTGATAACATTTCAAATCCTACCATAAACTTTTTAACAGTGGCAGAGCGTAACAGCGGCGGATAGAAATGAATGTGCGTCTGCCAGTGGTCATAATTTTCTTTATCCATTGGTGCAAAATGAAAGCCCATTGTGTAAGGGAATGATGTTTGAAACAGATTATCATACTTAACAAGCAATTTTTTTAACGCTTCTGCCAGAGAAAATCTTTCCTGTGCGGTTAAATCTGTAATTCTTTTAATTGTTCGTTTGGGAAGCACCATTGTTTCAAACGGCCACACGGCCCAGAAGGGAACAAGACAAACCCATTCATCATTCTCAACAATTATCCTTTCCTTTGCTTTCAGCTCATATTCAAGATAATCTTTTAGAAGTACACTTTTATTTTTCTCAAAATATTTCTTCTGGTTATCTTCTTCTTTTCTTATTTCATTCGGCAGAAAAGAAGTAGCCCAAACCTGGCAATGTGGATGCGGATTTGAAGCTCCCATAATTTCTCCGCGGTTTTCAAAAACCTGAACCCATTTAAATTCTTTTCCTAATTCATCAACTTCATTTGCCCAGACGTCAATTACTTTTTTAATTGCAGGTACTTCCATGGTAGCAAGAGTTTGATTATGGTTTGGCGTAAAACAGATTACCCTGCAGCAGCCTTTTACTGCTTCGGCTTTCATAAAATCTGTTTCGTTCATTACCTGCGGCTCTATGTTTTTAAGCAGTGCAGCAAAATCATTTTCAAATACAAATGTATCTGTGTAGGCGGGGTTATGTTCGCCGTTGGCTCTTACATTGCCGGGACAAAGATAGCAATCCGGATCATATTTAGGTTTACTTTGATGCGCTGAAATTTCCTGTTTGCCCTGCCATGGTCTTTGCGTTCTGTGTGGTGAAACCAGTACCCATTCACCTGTTAACGGGTTAAATCTTCTGTGGGGAGTAGAGAAATTGTAGTTCATTTTTTAATAGCCTGATAATTAACTGATACATAAAATAAATTAAGAAACATTTCAAATAAAACATTTCGCTTAAAAGGATGCAAATTATCAAACCATTTTTATAAAAAGTGGATGAGAGGAATTACATGAATGAACATCATTTGTAATAACTAAATACCGGATCAGAAATGCGTAGTTTCAATTAGTTTCTCATAAAAGTGCGGCACTCAATTTTGTCTATCCGGAGAGAATAAAAATATTTCTGATGAGCTGCATTCATTTATTTATCAAATTCATAAAGATTATCATAATAATAAAGCAGCGGGTTAGGATTTTTACTTTTTAATATAAATTGGAAATGAAAACCGCACTTTCCCGTTGGCATTATTCATGCCTTTTACCGTCTTGATTTCAAAATATTATTTTAATATAACCAAGTACTACGGAAAATTTTTATGAATTCTAATTCTTCTGCTATAAAAGTTACAGTTAAGGAAAAGGTAAGTTATGCATTCGGGGATTTTGCTTCTTCGATGTTTTGGAAGCTTTTTTCAATGTTCCTTTTATTCTTCTATACTGATGTGTTTGGACTTGCAGCGGCTGCAGTGGGCACAATGTTTCTTGTAACAAGAATATGGGATGCCTTTGTGGATCTTGGTATAGGAGCTATGGCAGACAGAACGAGTACGCGCTGGGGTAAATTTCGTCCTTATTTGCTTTTTGGTGCGCTTCCGTTTGGAATTGTTGGTATTATTACATTCGTTACCCCGGATTTAAGTCCTGATGGAAAATTAATCTACGCTTATGTTACTTACACAATAATGATGATGGTTTATTCTCTTGTTAATGTTCCTTATGCTTCATTGCTTGGAGTAATGACTAACAACTCTGATGAAAGAACTTCACTCGCTTCATACAGATTTATCGGAGCATTCTCTGGCGGGTTATTTGTTACTGCAAGCGCTAACACACTTGTTGAGTATTTTAGCAAAGGGGGAAATGTTACAACCGGTTATCAATGGACAGTAGCTGTTTATGCTATACTTGCCGCGGTATTTTTTATTCTTACTTTTGCCGGAACAAAGGAAAGACTGAAACCGGCAGTAGAAAAGAAGTCATCACTTAAAGAAGATTTTAAAGATATAGGCAAGAACGGTCCCTGGTTTATTATGCTGGGCGCCGCAATATCTGTTCTTATTTTTAATTCGCTCCGTGATGGTTCGATTCTTTATTACTTCAAATATTATATTAAAGATCAGACGGTAAATATTTTCGGAACAGATTATAATTTCAGTCAGGCAGCAATGGCTTCGGCTTATATGTCCATTTGGTTGGGTACAAATATTCTCGGAGTTCTAATTGCAAAGCCTCTTGCACATAAAATCGGCAAGAAGAATGCATTTCTTCTTTCGGTAATCTCTTCAACAGTTTTAAGTTTCATAATTTTCTTCCTTCAGCCGCACCAGGTTATTTTAATTTTCTTAATGAACATTCTTATAGGAATATCTGCCGGTATAGTATTACCGCTGTTATGGTCAATGTATGCGGATGTTGCTGATTATTCAGAATGGAAGACAGGAAGAAGAGCTACGGGATTAATCTTTTCTTCATCATCAATGTCGCAGAAGTTCGGGTGGACGCTGGGTGGTGCATTAAGCGGGTGGCTGCTTTCCGCATACGGCTTCCAGGCAAATATGGAACAATCGGAATCTGCACTGATGGGTATAAGATTAATGATGAGCATCTTTGCGGGTATTGGTGCATTGATTGCAACAGTTTTTATGTATATGTATCCGCTTAACGAAACATTCATGAAAAAAATTGAAACAGAATTAGAAGAAGCAAGAGCCAAACATAGTAACTAACAAAATTTCATACTGAGGAAATATGACTAAGGAAGAATTCAATAATAAATTAAAAGTACTGATTGACGATCACGAAAATCTTATAACAAGAAAGAATGAGAAACTGGAAAAGGGCAACGGAATTTACAGCCGTTATAAATATCCAATTCTTACTGCAGAGCATACTCCGATCTTCTGGCGTTATGATCTTGATTATAATACAAATCCGAATTTGCTTGAGAGGCAGGGAATTAATGCAGCATTCAATGCCGGTGCGATGATTTTTAACGGAAAAATTGTTTTGGGTGTAAGAGTAGAAGGTGCTGATAGAAAATCATTCTTTGCAATTGCCGAAAGTGAAAACGGAATTGATAATTTCAGATTCTGGGATTACCCGGTAACGATGCCTGAAACAGAAGATCCTGATACCAACGTTTACGATATAAGATTTGTACAGCACGAGGACGGATGGATTTACGGTTTGTTCTGCAGCGAAAGACACGACGACAGCAAACCGGATGATACTTCTGCCGCTACCGCAGCATGCGGAATTGCGAGGACTAAAGATTTAATTAACTGGGAAAGACTTCCGGATTTAATTTCATATTCCGGCCAGCAGAGAAATGTTGTACTTCACCCGGAATTTATTAATGGTAAGTATGCATTGTATACACGTCCGCAGGATGGTTTTATTGAAACAGGAAGCGGCGGCGGAATTGGCTGGGGATTTACAGATTCTATGGAGCATGCGGAAGTAAAAGAAGAAATTATAATTGACAGGAAAGTTTATCATACAATTTATGAAGTGAAGAACGGCCTTGGTCCTGCGCCAATTAAAACCGATAAAGGCTGGCTTCAATTAGCTCATGGTGTTAGAAACACGGCTGCCGGTTTACGTTATGTGCTTTATCTTTTCTTATCTGATCTTAAAGATCCCTCAAAAGTAATTGCCAAACCAGCCGGTTATTTTATTGCGCCGGAAGGCGAAGAAAGAGTAGGTGATGTTTCCAATGTTACATTCAGCAACGGATGGGTAAAAAAAGATAACGGCGAAGTGCTTATTTATTATGCTTCATCAGATACGCGGATGCACGTTGCAACATCAACAGTGGATATTTTACTTGATTATGTTTTGAATACTCCGCCGGATGGATTGCGTTCTGCCACAAGTGTTATTGAAAGGAATAAGTTGATTGAAAAGAATCTGAAGATTTTGAAAAAATAGTTTCTCCTTTTTTGAACTCCTCCTCTAAACTTCTCTGTAATTCTGATTTTTTTGTTTTACAGAGAAGTTTTTATTTTAAATACAATTACTTATTCTTGAATATCACTGAATAGCTCCAACTTACAAGTCGGTGAAAAGTATAATAATAGTTGATGAAGAAATTTCTCATATTTTATCTGCCGTTAATTTATCTATTTCTTAATTTGATATATGAAATTAAACAACTGAGTAATGCATAACCTTAAACGAGTAATATTGCTTATAGAAACCTCAAGAGAATTTGGCCGTGAGCTGCTTAGAGGTATTGCACGTTACTCAAGGTTGAACGGTCCATGGTCATTTTACAGGGAACCGGGAGATTTGAAATCCGCTATTCCTCGTTTAACAAACTGGAATGCCGACGGTATTATAATGAGGAATACTGTAATTTCCCATGAGCTTCTCAAACTAAAGCTTCCTACAATTTTAGCGTTGCATGAAAAAACCAGGCCGCCTAACTTACCGGCAATCTTAACAGACGCAAATGCAATTGCACGGCTTGCAGCAGAACATCTTCTTAACCGTGGTTTAAATGAATTTGCTTTCTGCGGCTTCGATAAATTAATCTGGTCCAATGAAAGAAAAATATTTTTCAAACAGATTTTAGAAGATGCAGGTTATAAGGTTAACATTTATAAAAAACCTTCCGATAAAAAATTTAACTCGTGGGATAACGAACAATACTATATGACCGAATGGCTTAAGCAATTACCAAAGCCTATTGGCATCTTAGCCTGTAATGATGACCGTGCCCAGCACGTACTTGAAGCCTGTAAGTCAGCCGGATTGCATGTTCCGGAAGAAGTTGCGGTGCTTGGTGTTGATAATGATTCAATTCTTTGTTCAATAAGTGATCCCCCGCTATCCAGTATTGCACTTAATGTTGAACCTGCCGGTTATGCAGCCGCCGATTTGCTTAACAGAATGATGAACGGCGAACCAATGCAGGGGCAGGAAATTATTGCTACGGCAACTCATGTTGTTAAACGGCAGTCTACAGATGTGTTGTCAATAAATGATTCCAATCTTGTTAATGCAATACGTTATATTAAACAGAACGCCAAAAATAAAATCTCGGTTAATGATGTTGTTGCACAGACTTATCTTAGCAGAAGAAGCCTCGAAGAAAAATTCAGAAAAATTTTATACAGAACAATTAACGAGGAAATAAAGCGGGTAAGAGTTGAGCAGATAACACAGGTATTAATTGAAACCAACCTTTCAATCTCGGAAATTACTTCTCTTTTTAATTTTACCGATGCCGAACACATATCAAGATATTTTAAAAAGGAAAAGGGTTTAGGCTTAAGGGAATTCCGCAAACTTCACAGGAAAAGTTAAAAAATTTCTTCGTACAAAAGAATGATTCTCCTCTAAATATTTGCGCAATATGGTGAGTTTTACGTAAGAAAAGGCTTTTATTAGTTTTGCTGTAATTATATCTTCATTCTGGTTTTTTGCTAAGTTTTTAAATCTGCCGCTGTTTATTCCGGATCAAATTGAATAAACGAACGGGCCTGATTTTTCAGAATTATGAACTAAAATATTTTTGTGTGTTCCTTTTAATTATTAGGGTAAAAGGAGAAATATGTTAAACAGCTTTATTGAAAATCCTGTTTTCCTGCTATCAAACTCAACCACCATCTTTTCTCTTGGTTGGGTTGATTCCTTAATTATAGTTGTGTACTTCCTGTTTGTTCTTGGCATAGGATATTACCTTATGCGCTTTACAAAAACAGGCGAAGACTTTTTTATGGCCGGCCGTGAAATGACTGCATGGATTGCGGGCCTTTCTTTTGTTGCCGCTAACCTTGGTTCTCTTGAATTAATGGGCTGGGCAGCATCTGCTTACCAGTACGGAATTTTAGCAACCCACTGGTATTGGATCGGAGCTATTCCTGCAATGCTCTTCCTTGGTATTGTAATGATGCCTTTCTACTATATTTCTAAAACACACTCTGTCCCCGGCTATTTAAAATTAAGATTTGGTGAGGGTGCAAGTTTGCTTTCCGCCGTATCATTCGGATTTATGACAGTGTTTATGAGCGGTATAAACATGTACTCTATGGCTATTGTTATGAAGGTTGTTCTTGGCTGGGATATTCATTTCAGTATCTGGGTTTCTTCTTTAACCGTAATGGTCTATGTAGTTCTGGGCGGATTGTTATCAGCAATCTTTAACGAGGTTTTACAGTTTATGCTGATCTGGCTCGGCGCTCTGTTAATTCCAATTGTGGGTTTAATTGAAGCAGGCGGCTGGGATGGAATGGTTGCAAGAATTCAAACTAACTTTCCTGCCGGAGATTATACACATCTCTGGAGTACAATGGGCTCATTCCAGGATAACCCGATGGGAATTCACTGGACAGGAATTGTTTTCGGATTAGGGTTGATAATTTCTTTTGCTTACTGGACCACGGATTTTCTTGTCGTTCAAAGAGTTCTTTCTGCAAAAGATTTACGCTCTGCAAAGATGGCTCCTATTATTGGTGCGGGATTTAAAATGCTCGTTCCGTTTATTGTAATTCTTCCGGGACTTTTAGGTCTTGCTGTTATTCCCGGTTTAGTTGGAGAAAAGGAAGCAATTGCTACCGGTGGACATAGTTACAATGAAGTACTTCCTTTAATGCTTGCAAGATACGCTGGCCCGGGTTTGCTTGGCCTTGGCGTTACTGCTCTGATTGCAGGATTCATGTCCGGTATGGCTGGAAACGTAAGCGCATTTGCAACGGTGTGGACGTATGATATTTACAAACCGATTCATCTTAGGGTAAAGAAAACTGAAGGAACAGATGCACATTATGTTAAGATCGGAAGATGGTGTACAATTATCGGTGTACTGATTAGTATCGGTACTGCTTATCTCGTTCAGCAGTTTGCAAGTATAATGGATTATGTTCAGGCATTGTTTAGCTTTTTTGTTGCACCGCTTTTCGGTACAGTTATATTTGGTATGCTGTGGAAAAGAACAACGGCAGCAGGCGGATTCTGGGGATTGTTTGCCGGCATTGGTTCTTCAATTGCAATGTGGGCATGGGTAAAATTAGATCCCGGTGCGTTAAAGTTTATTGCTCTTTCTGAATATGCAAAAGATATGGCCGAAAACATGTACCGCGCTTTATGGTCATGGATAATCTGCGTGGTTGTTACAGTTGTTGTTAGTTTATTAACAAAACCAAAACCCGATTCCGAACTTGTCGGACTTGTTAAAAGCGTTACTACAGTTCCATCGGAAGGAGATTTACCATTATACAAACGCCCTGTTGTTTGGGCATCGGTAATCTTCGTTGTATTCCTGGCGCTTAACATAATTTTCTGGTAGGAGCAAGTTATGACTGATAAACATTCAATTTCAATATGGTTTTTTATAGGCACACTGTTGCTTATATACGGTGTAGCAATTTTTATTTCAAATATATTTGAAGCAATTTCACCATCACAACAACACACAATAGTTCTTAGAGAACTAAACTTTGGAATTTGGTGGGGATTGCTGCTCATTATTATTGGTGCAATATATTTTATTGCATTCAGGCCCTGGAAAAAGAAGGTGGACATAAAATGAGGAAGAGTACCGGCAGATGTAACTGAATGTTATTAGCCGGTATAATTAATTCATTTTTAATTAATCGATTTTCTAATAGGAAAAATATGATTGGTAATACTGAATCTGAAATTAAACCCGGCAAAAAACTGTTCGGCATTTTACCTGATGGTAAAGAAGTCTTTTATTATACCCTGAAGAACTCATCGGGTATGAGCATAAACGTTATGAACTATGGTGCAATTGTTACTGCAATTAAAGTACCGGATAAGCTCGGAAATTTTAAAGATGTTGTTCTCGGCTTCGATACTATTGATAAATATATTGCTGACGGAAATTACATTGGCGGAATTGTTGGACGCTATGGCAACAGAATAAAAGATGGTAAGTTCAAATTAAATGAAAAAGAGTACCAGGTTTCCGTAAATGATGGTGAGAATCATTTGCACGGCGGTTTTAAATGCTTTATCAAAGTTCTGTGGGATATGAAAATTAAGCTTACGGATAATGAAAAGTCCGTTGTGCTGAATTATGTTAGCAAAGATGGCGAGGAAGGTTTTCCGGGAGAAGTTCATCTTGAAGTTAAATACACTTTAACAGAAGAGAATGAACTTGTAATTAATTATTCCGGCACTACAGATAAAACCACAATACTTAATCCAACACATCATTCTTATTTCAACTTAACAGGCAACCCGCACAATACAATTCTTGATCATGAAATGAAAATACTTGCCGGAAAGTATACTGAGATTGAAAAGGGAATGACTACAACGGGCAGAATAGTTGATGTTGAAGGAAGCGTAATGGATTTCCGTTCTCCTAAACCTGTAGGCTTACATATAGACGACAACTTTGAACAGCTTACTCTTGCAAAGGGTTACGATCACAACTGGGTCCTTGATAATTATAATAAAGAAGTCCGTAAAGTTGCAGAAGTGTTCGATCCGATAAGCGGGCGGTTAATGGAAATTTCAACGGACCAACCCGGCCTGCAGTTTTATTCGGGCAATTATCTTAATGAATCAGTTGTCGGCAAAAAAGGAATTCCATATAAGCAGCGCTCTGCTCTTTGCTGCGAAGCTCAGCTTTATCCTGATACTCCAAATAAGCCGGAGTTTCCTTCAGCAAAACTGGAGCCCGGAGAAATTTATAAACAGACAACTATTTACAAATTTTCAGTAAGATAGTTTTTACATAATCTTTTAAAAGGAGAGGTCCTGATGAGCAAATATGTAATCGGGCTTGATTTTGGTACTAATTCATGCCGCTCTCTTTTAGTTGATGTTAAAAATGGTAAAGAGCTTACTTCGGCTGTTTTTAATTATCCTTCCGGCAAAGAAGGTGTTATTGTAGATGAGACTGACCCGAACCTTGCAAGACAAAATCCTTCTGATTATTTAATCGGAATTGAACACACCATTAAAGCCGCGCTTGCTAATGCAAAAGATGTTGATAAGGATTTTAATATTGATGATGTAATTGGGATAGGCGTTGATACTACCGGTAGCAGCCCCATGCCTGTTGATGAAAATGGCTTTCCTCTTTGCTTTGATGAAAGATTCGAAGATAATCCCGCATCATATGTCTGGCTCTGGAAAGACCATACAAGTTTTGCAGAAGCCGCACTAATAACTGAAACCGCACGGAGATTAAGACCAGCTTACCTTGCTAAAATTGGCGGAGTATATTCATCAGAGTGGTTCTGGAGTAAAATTCTCCACTGCAAAAATGTTGCACCGGAAGTTTATAATTCTGCTTTCAGTTTTGTTGAAATCTGCGATTGGATTACTGCTCATCTTGTCGGCGATCTTAATCCTACCAAAATAAAAAGAAGTGTTTGCGCAGCCGGGCATAAAGCAATGTTCAATAATGAATGGAATGGATTACCGGACAAAGAATTTCTAAACAATCTTTCTCCAGGTTTAGGTGAACTGCGCGATCGTTTATACTCCCGGGCTTATTCTTCTGAAGAACTATCCGGTTATCTTTCAAATGAATGGGCGGACAAACTTGGACTTACCACGAATGTTGCTGTTGCAGTCGGAGCTTTTGATGCGCATATGGGAGCGGTTGGTGCGGGAGTTTCTACAGGCACACTGGTTAAAATTCTTGGTACCAGCACCTGCGATGTTATGATCTGGCCTTATGAGAAAAAATTAAACGATATTCCCGGTGTGTGCGGCATTGTAGATGGTTCTGTGCTAAAAGGTTTTTATGGAATTGAAGCCGGTCAGTCCGCTGTGGGAGATATATTCCTCTGGTTTGTGAATAATTTTGTACCTGAAAACTACGGCAAAACCCAGGATGAAAAATTTAAGAATCTTGAAATTGCAGCATCAAAACTTTTACCGGGTGAAACAGGATTGCTTGCACTTGATTGGAATAACGGCAACAGAACCATTCTTGTTGATGTAAGGTTGACCGGACTTTTAATTGGACAAACACTTCATACACAACCTCATGAAATTTACCGCGCATTGGTTGAAGCAACAGCGTTCGGTGCGCTTGCAATAATAGACAGGATAGAAGAATACGGCGTTGCAATTAATGAAGTTGTAAACTGCGGCGGGCTTGCTGTGAAAAACTCATTGCTAATGCAAATTTATGCTGATATTACAAATCGCCCGATGAAAGTTTCAAGAAGTGAGCAAACACCTGCTTTAGGTGCTTCAATATTTGCTGCGCTTGCTGCAGGTAAAAATGCAGGCGGCTACAAATCAATTAATGAAGCACAAAAAGCAATGACCGGCATTAGCAAAACTTACAATCCCATTCCGGAAAATCATGAAACTTATAAAAAACTTTATTCGCTGTATCACCAACTTCACGATGGCTTCGGTACAACTGAATGGAACGGCAGCCTGTTTAATGTTATGAAAGATCTGCTTGAAATAAGAGATTCCGTAAGGAGAAATAGATGACGCTTAAAAAACTAAGGGAAGAAGTCTGGAAGGCAAATCTTGAACTTGCTAAATCCGGGCTGGTTATTTTTTCATGGGGAAATGTTAGCGGTATTAACCGCGCAGAAGGATTAATTGTAATTAAGCCGAGCGGAATTGAATACGATGTTCTTAAGGTTGATGATATGGTGGTTGTTGATTTTAACGAGAACATTATTGAGGGGAACAAGCGCCCTTCTTCTGATACAGCAACTCACATAGAGCTTTATAAAAACTTTCCAGAGATTGGCGGCATAACACATACACACAGTGCTTATGCTACTTCGTTTGCCCAGGCGTGCAAAGAAATTCCATGTCTTGGTACAACTCACGCAGATGCATTTAACGGCTCAGTTCCGGTTACGCGGTTCCTTTCCAAAGAAGAAGTCGAAATCGATTATGAAAAAAATACAGGCAAGGTAATAGTTGAACGGTTTAAGAATTTAAATCCCAATGCAATTCCCGCCGTTCTTGTTGCAGGCCATGCCCCGTTTAGCTGGGGCAAATCAGCTTCTGATTCAATTAAGAATAGTGTGATACTTGAAAGAACAGCATTCATGGCACTTAACACGTTTCAACTTAATCCTAAGATTAAAGAATTGCCTGAATATATTCTTCAGAAGCATTTTTCAAGAAAGCATGGACCAAATGCATATTATGGTCAAATAAAGAAATAAAAATTATCTAAAGGGAAAATAAATGGATGAGTTTAAAAATTTTGAAATCTGGTTCGTAACAGGAAGCCAGCATCTTTATGGTGAAGAAACATTAAAGCAGGTTGCCGAAGATTCCAAAGCTATAGTTGATGGATTAAACAAATCGGGAAAGATTCCCGTTAAAATTATTTTCAAGCCGGTTCTTACTACTCCTGATGCAATTTCTGATTTATGCCTTGAAGCAAACAGCAATAAAAATTGTATCGGACTTATTAATTGGATGCATACTTTTTCTCCTGCAAAGATGTGGATTGCAGGGTTGAAGATCCTGAACAAACCCTTTGTTCATCTTCACACACAATATAACAGGGATATTCCCTGGGATTCAATTGATATGGATTTCATGAATCTTAACCAGGCAGCGCACGGCGATAGAGAATTCGGATTCATTTGTACACGGATGGGTAAGAAGAGAAAAGTTGTTGTAGGATACTGGCAGGATGAAACTGTTCAGAATAAATTAGCTGTGTGGGCGCGCGTTGCTTCTGCCTGGCAGGATGCACAGGGTGGTAAGATTGCACGCATCGGCGATAATATGAGAGAAGTGGCAGTTACTGAAGGCGATAAGGTCGAAGCTCAGATCCGCTTTGGTTATTCTGTTAACGGATATGGAATAGGCGACTTTGTTAAATTCGTTAATGAAGTTACCGATGCGGAAATTGACAAGCTTATTTCTGTTTACGAAAATCAGTATGAAATTTCTGCAGAAGCAAAAAAGAATGGAGATAAATATCATAATCTAAGAGAAAGTGCAAAGATAGAACTTGGCCTAAAGGCATTTCTGGTGAACGGCGGTTTTAAAGGTTTTACAACTACATTTGAAGATTTACATGGATTAAAACAATTACCGGGACTTGCAGTTCAGCGTTTAATGGCAGAAGGTTACGGCTTTGGTGCAGAAGGTGATTGGAAAACTTCTGCTTTGGTAAGAGCGGTGAAAGTTATGTCTGCCGGATTAAAAGGCGGCACATCGTTCATGGAAGATTACACTTATCATTTTAATCCAACCGGCATGAAAGTTCTTGGCGCGCATATGCTTGAAGTATGCGAATCAATTGCTGAAGGCAAACCAAAACTGGAAATTCATCCGCTTGGTATTGGCGGTAAAGATAATCCCGCAAGATTAGTATTTAATGTTCCTGCAGGAAACGCTTTAAATGCTTCTTTAATTGATATGGGTAACCGCTTCAGATTAATTGTTAATGAAGTTGAAGTTGTTAAACCCGATAAACCTTTGCCAAAACTTCCCGTTGCAAGGGCGTTGTGGATTCCAAAACCAAACTTGCCTACTGCGGCGGAGGCATGGATATTGGCCGGCGGCGCTCATCATACAGGTTTCAGCCAGGCAATAACATCTGAATACATGGAAGACTTTGCCGAGATTGCGAACATAGAATATCTTCTTATAAATGATTCTACGGATATTTCTGGTTTCAAAAAAGAACTAAGGTGGAATGAATTATATTATCAGCTTGGTAAAGGTGCTTAACCGGACATTGTGAAATCATCCCATACGTTTTTTCTCTGGCAGAATTGATTGTATGGGATGATTGTTTCGTAAGTAAAAAAAATCTCTTCCTTCTAATACGTAAATAATTATAAGGAGTTAAAATGAAAAAGTTTAATTCTGTATTCTTCTTTTTGTTTCTTCTCTCAGCACTTGCAATTGCACAGATTCCAAAAACTAAAGTAACCCTTGATGTAACTGATACGAAATTTCTAATAGATAAAAATATCTACGGGCATTTCTCTGAGCATCTTGGCAATTGCATTTACGGCGGATTGTGGGTTGGAGAAAATTCAAAAATTCCAAACACAAACGGAATAAGAAATGACGTTGCTACAGCACTGAAAAAAATTAAAGTACCGATACTTCGTTGGCCGGGCGGATGCTTTGCGGATGAGTATCACTGGAAAGATGGCATTGGCCCGAAGGATAAACGTCCTACAATGATTAATACAAACTGGGGCGGAGTTACCGAAGATAATAGTTTTGGAACACATGAGTTTTTAGAACTGTGCAGGCAAATAGAATGTGAACCTTATTTTACTGCAAATGTAGGCAGCGGTACAGTTCAGGAACTTGCTCAATGGGTTGAGTATGTAAACTCCGATAATGTTAGTCCGATGACGGATCTGCGTAAATTAAACGGAAGAGGAAAATCATGGGGAGTTACATACTGGGCAATCGGCAATGAAAGCTGGGGCTGCGGCGGTAATATGCGTCCCGAATATTATGCTGATCAGTTAAAAAGATATGGAACCTATGCTCGTAACTATGGAAATTATAATCTTTATAAAATAGCTTGCGGCCCTTCCGGGGATGATTATAACTGGACCGAAGTATTAATGAAAAACGGCGGCTCAGATTTTTCTGGTCTTGCACTTCATTACTATACCTGGAAGAACAGTAAGATTGCTACTGATATAAATAAAGCTGATTGGTTTGATGTAATGAAGCAGACTCTTAAAATGGAAGAGTTAATTGAGAAGCATTCAGCCATTATGGATAAGTATGATCCAAACAAAAGAATTGCTCTTATTGTTGATGAATGGGGAACGTGGTATAAGGTTGAGCCGAACACAAATCCCGGATTTCTTTACCAGCAAAATACTTTACGTGATGCAGTTGCTGCAGCGACAAACTTAAATATTTTTAACAATCACTGCGATCGCGTTAAGATGGCAAACATTGCACAGATAGTTAACGTTCTGCAGTCTGTAATTTTAACCAAAGATGATAAGATGGTTTTAACTCCAACCTATCATGTTTTTGATTTATTCAAGGTTCATCAGAACGCAACTCTTATTCCTCTTAAGATTGAATCCAAAGACTATGTTTTCGAGAAAGATAAAATTCCTTCCGTCAATGGCTCGGCTTCAATTGATAACAATAATAAAATTCATCTGTCGCTTGTTAATATTAACCCGGATGAACCGCAGACGGTTGTTTGTTCATTTAAAGGATTAACAGCGAAAAGTATTACAGGACAAATAATTACTAATACAGAAATGAACGCACACAATACTTTTAATAATCCGGATGTTGTTATGCCTTCTGAATTTTCTGATTATAAAATTAATGGCGGTGATATTGAAGTTTTACTTCCGGCAAAATCTGTAGTTGTCTTGGAGCTTAGCGGTGAAGTAGAAAAGAAACCTGCGCTTGAAGTTAAAGATGCAAAGGCCGGTTTGAATTATAAGCTTTATAACGGCATCTGGAATATGCTTCCTAATTTTAGTCTCCTTACTCCTGATAAAACCGGCGAAATAGGAAATTTAATTCTTCCCGAAGAAAACCCGGGTGAAAATTATGGAGTAGCATATAACGGCTATATTAAAATTCCCAAAGAAGGTTTGTACAGATTTTATCTTAGCTCAGATGACGGTTCACTTCTTTCAATTGATGACATTAAATTAATTAATAATGATGGTTTACATGCTGCCCAGGAAATATCCGGTGTTAAATATTTAAGCGAGGGTTTTCACAAATTAAATGTTTTCTTTTTCCAGAAAGGAGGAGGACAGGCATTTGATGCAAATATTGAGGGACCAGATTTGAAAAAGCAAACCATTCCAAAAGAATTTTTGTTTCATTGAGGAATAAAAATTTAATTTTACTTAGCGGCTTTGCGCCTTCGCGGTGAATATTTTTATCTGCTAAGCGGCAATGAGGGAAGTATGAGTTTGATATTAAATAGAGAACCGATTAAACTTACTCCGCTTCAGGAGAAGATGATTATAAGCGGATGGGGAAAAGAAGCATTTGAAAATTCGGTGGTGGAAAAGATTATATATCTCTCTGACGGGTTGAAAGTTCACGGCTTTATTGCAAGACCTGCTAATACCGGTAATAAAAAAATTCCATGTATCATATGGAATCGCGGCGGCGTTGGACAAAGCGGTGCCATTGATGATTTTAATGCACGGGGAATTTTTGGACAGCTTGCAAGCTGGGGATATGTGGTGTTTGCTTCTCAATACCGTGGAAATGCCGGCGGCGAAGGCAAGGATGAATTTGGCGGCAGTGATGTAAATGATGTTCTTAATTTAATTCTACTTGCTGATGAGATTACTGAAGCGGATACAAAAACATGGGGTATAGAAGGCTGGAGCCGCGGGGGATTGATGACTTATCTTACATTAACAAAAAATAAAAATTTCAAAGCTGCTGTTGTAAGCGGAGCAATTTCCAATCTTGATTATCAGGCGGATGACAGTCTCTTCACAAAAACATTTTTGAAAGATATTCTGGACTATGAAATTTTTTCTGAAGTAAAACAAAAGTTTTATGAACGCTCGGTAATGAATTTTCCTGACAAGCTTCCGAAGCATACTCCTATTCTTATTCTTCACGGTACGAATGATGAACGGGTTACACCTGATAACTCAATTGATCTATCTAAAAAATTAATTGAATTAAAAATTCCGTTTCGGTTAGTATTGCTTGAGGGAGGTGATCATTTCCTTAAATCTCATCGTAAAGAAGTTGATGAAATGAGAAGGAACTGGTTTAAGAAATATTTGGTTTGATAGATAAATTATTTTGGAGAGATAATGAAATATTGGCTGCTTAAATCTGAAGCAGAAGTTTATTCTTTGAATGATCTGAAGAACTCTCCCGGCCAAACTACCTGCTGGGATGGCGTTAGAAATTATCAGGCCCGTAATTTTATAAGAGATGAAATGAAGTTGGGAGATAAAGCTTTATTCTACCACAGCAATTCAGAGCCGAACCTTATTGCCGGAGTTTGCAAAATAGTAAAGGAAGCTTACCCGGATTATACAGCCTTTGATCCGGATAATGAACATTATGATCCTAAAAGCAAAAAAGAAAACCCTGCCTGGTTTATGGTGGATGTAAAATGGGAAGAAGATTTTATTAATCCTGTTACACTTCAAAGTATAAAATCAAATCCTAAATTAAAAAACATGAGACTGGTTCAGCCCGGCAACCGTTTATCGGTTATGCCAATAACTAAAGATGAGTTTGAAGAAATTCTAAAAATGTCAAAATGAAATTTTATGGTCAATGAGAAACGAGTAAGATTACTGAAAGCAGGTAATCAATCAAATGGAGCCGTTGTTTACTGGATGAGTCGCGACCAACGTGTTCATGATAACTGGGCGTTGCTGTATGCTCAGCAGAAAGCCTTGGCTTCTAATGTACCGATGTATGTTGTCTTTACACTTGTACCGGATTTTCTTGAAGCCACTCTACGGCATTATGATTTTATGATAAAGGGCTTGCAGGAAGTAGAATCAGAGCTGAAAAAATTTAACATTTCTTTTTTCCTGCTTCCGGGTCTACCTCATAAGGAAATAATAAAATTTGTAGAAGATAAGAATGCCGGTCTTCTTGTAACTGATTTCGATCCTTTAAAGATTAAAAAAGAATGGAAGAGAAAAGTAAGAGACAAAATCAAAATTCCATTTTATGAAGTTGACGCACATAATATAGTTCCTTGCTGTATTGCTTCTGATAAGGAAGAGTTTGCAGCATACACCATCAGGCCTAAAATTCATAAACTGTTACCGGAGTTCTTTGAGGATTATCCGCAAATAAAAAAGATGAAACGAAGTGTTGATATAACAACAACTGGTTGGGAAGCAGTTTATTCTTCGCTTAAAATTAATGCCGATGTAAAACCTGTTGATTGGATTCAGCCCGGGGAATCAGAAGCCTTAAATTCTTTAGCAGACTTTCTTGATAACAGGCTGCTTTTGTATGAACAGCAAAGGAATGATCCGAACAAGAATGCTAAATCTAATCTTTCACCTTATCTTCACTTTGGCCACATAAGCGCTCAAAGAGTTTTACTAAATTACCGTAACAAACTCAATTCACTAAATATGCAGGATGATTTTCCGGAAGAACTTGTTGTAAGGCGTGAACTTGCAGATAATTATTGTAACTACAATGAAAACTATGATTCATTTGACGGATTTCGTGATTGGGCAAAGCAGAGTTTGAACGAACATCGAAAAGATGAGAGAGAATATATTTATTCTCTGGATGTATTTGAAAATGCTGCAACTCATGATGAACTTTGGAATGCAGCTCAACGCCAAATGATTAATACCGGCAAGATGCATGGTTATATGAGAATGTACTGGGCTAAAAAAATTCTTGAATGGACAAAAAATCCCGAAGAAGCAAATCACTTTGCAATTTACCTTAACGATAAATATGAACTTGACGGACGAGATCCAAACGGTTATACGGGAATTGCCTGGTCAATGGGTGGCATACATGACCGGGCATGGTTTAACAGACCTGTCTTCGGAAAAATCAGATATATGAACTTTAATGGTGTAAAGAAAAAATTTAATGTTACGTCTTACATACAAAAGCACAATTCTTAATTCCTATCTTTTAGTATAAAACCTTCTGCCGTAATTCTCTAAACCAAACTTGAAAAAACTTTTCTTATATAATAACTCTGCCCGATAAACTTTGTTTATTAATTTTCTAAAGCAATACTTGATTATTAACTTAATATTTAATATTAATTAATAGAGATTCTTAATATATTTAGGTATAATTAAGGAAAGGGTTTTGTAAAACAAATAAGGAGAGCTAATGAAAAAGATAGAGGCCATAATAAGACCGCATAAGTTGGACGAGATTCATAATAACTTACTTGAATCCGGCTTTACCGGATTGACCGTAACAGAAGTAAGAGGATATGGCAGACAAAAAGGTCATAAGGAGATTTACAGGGGTTCTGAATATAATATTGAGTTTGTACCAAAATTAAAACTGGAGCTGGTTTGCAATACCGAACAACTTGAGCAGGCAATTTCCATTATCGTTAATACAGCAAAGACTGGTGAAATAGGTGATGGAAAAATCTTTGTATCCAACCTTGAAGAAGTGATTAGGATACGAACCGAAGAATCTGGTGTAAGTGCAATTTAATAACGGCGGGAGGTTAATTATGAAAAAATATATTATTACTATTGTACTGTTAGCAAATACATTATTTTTTGCTCAGTTAAAATTTGGAGCTGATCTTTACAGCAGATATATCTGGAGAGGAATAAATCTTGGCGGAGATTCACCATCACTTCAGCCTGGTTTGTCTTATTCTGTTTCAGGGTTTACGTTTGGATTCTGGGGTGCATACAGTTATCCAGGCAGTGGTGTGGTTTATTCCGAAAATGATATTTATGCTTCCTATACTATTCAGACTGATGTTGCAGGTTCAATAACAATTATTGCAACGGATTATTATTTCCCTTCATTTAATATTCCATTTGGTCACTACGAAAAAGAGGATGGGGCACACATTATTGAAGGCGGTTTAAGCTATAGTGGTCCGCCAGTTTTTCCTGTTGCATTAGCCGGATATTATAACTTTCACAATGATGCGGACAACTCTGTCTATCTTCAGATTGGATACCCTTTCTATATTGATGATGCTACCTTGTCTTTAGCACTTGGCTTTGTACCTGCAAAGAGCGCATACTACGTAACAGAAAAAGCGGCAATAATAAATGCAAGTATTACAGCTTCAAAACCGGTTATTGTAACAGAA
>CAZIDB010000075.1:0-19283 GCA_964537965.1 uncultured Melioribacter sp.
TACCTGGAAGTGACAGATAAATTATTTAAAGTGTCATTGCCTCCGTTTGCATTTAAATCCGTAAGCAGCAACTGATAAGCTTTATCGTCTCTGGATGCACCCACCCTGAATGTTTGTGCGTAAAAGCTTCCCCATTTAATAATTATCTTGTTTATTGCGAATGTGTCAACCAAATCAATCTTAAACCATTGTGCATCTGCATAATCGCTGCTCCACAATGTAGATAGATCTCCATCCACAGCATAAGCTGGATTATTTGTAAGAGGATTATCTTCGTTTGAGGAGGACCATACCGGTTTGTTTAAAGTACGGTTAACCTGTAAGGAAGGCAGCACTGTTATTGTTATAGTTGATGAATCCGTTACATCACCAACCGTTTTTAGTTTGTAACTTGTTGTCTGCGTCGGAAAAACTTCCATAGAATCTTTATCGCCAACAAGAACTTCGTTAAGTGTAACTACTGCGCCACCCTTAGCAACGTTCCATTTTAATAAACTTCGGGCACCTGCTTCAACCTGGTTAGGCAAAGCAGCAAATGAAAATATTCTTCCCGCAGGATGAACTTCTAATCTTATTGAAGAAGTTGAAGGATTATCCCCGAAAGTTTTTAACTCATAATATGTAGAGATTAATGGGTTTACATACAAGCTGCCGGAATTAGAAATACTTTCACCATTTATTGTAGCTGTTGTTCCGTCTTCCAGTTCCCAGGTAATCAGTGCGCTGTCTCCCTTCTCAATTGCAGCAGGAGAGATTTTAAAAATATATATTGTGCCTGTCTTTGGATTAAGCACAATATCTTCATGATGCTGCTGCCATAAATCAAGCATTGCCGCTCTTGTTCTTGTGTTAGATGATGAATTAGGATTATCTCCATTCCAGGACCATGACATTGCGCCCGCATAACCGTTATCATATAAGTTCTGATATAATTCCGTATAAGGAATTGCAAATGCATCTACCATAAAAAATTCTGCCATTACCATGGGTTTGTCAAGATTCCAGAATGAATATGGATAATGAAACGGAGAGAGTTTTATGGTTCCGTCTATTGTTGAATACCAGTGAACCGTGTAAAAATCAAGGTAACCATCTTGATCACCGCCAGAGGCAATTAACCGGTCATCTCGGTAATAATTATAATTGTTTGCGTCCGTCGAAGAAAACTCTTCCAGTATACTTTCGGCAGATAATCTCACCCTATACTTTGCTTCAACTACATCTTCAATTTTTTCTTTCTGTTCATCAGTAAGTGATTCTAAAATTTCCCTAGGATTTTCTTTAGCAAGAGTTGGAATATCAGTAGTTGCCTTAAAACTCCATGAGCCGTTTGTAACTTTTGCTTTGGGATCCGTCCTGTGAATTGCACCGGCAACAAGATTGATAAATCTTTGAATGTTTGACATCGGTATATCTGCGCTTGTAATTGTTGGCCAGCCAAACTCAGTACTCATTCCTTCCGGCTCATTAAACACTTCCCACGATAAAATTGCAGGATGCTCTTTCAAAGCTTCAACCATTGGAATTAAAGCATTGTTGATATATTTCATTGTTGCAGAAGTATCGTTAAGCATTAACCTCGCTCTTCCTGTGTAAGCGCTTCCGTTAGATGTCCTCATCATATCGAATGACCAGAGACATAGCATCATTCCAATTTCATTCTGGTAAGCTAAGTCAAGTATTTTTTTTAAATCTGAGATTGTGTTTTCACCTGGCCCGATCACAAGTCCGTCGGGGCTGGCTATGGGACTAAACTGAGGAGTTTTTGTTCCTGCAGTATGAAGCCATAAACGAAGTGAATTTCCTCCGTTTGCATGCACCGTCTGAAATATCTGTTGAAACTTTGTCATGTTCGGGGTGCTTTGGTCGGGCCCAATGTCGTTCCCGAAATTAACCCAGGCAACGTTTGATCCGTTAAGGAATAATTGTCTGCCGTTATATTCAATACGATTCTGTGCGGTAATAATTAATTGCAGGCAAATTATAAGAACAGATGTATGTAGAAATATTTTCATTAGTCAATCTCAATTCTTTTTAATGAAATCGTCATCTTCCAGAAGATGATTATAAAGATCAGGTAAATTATTCTCAAAGAGAATCAACGGGCTTTTGCTGAACTCGATAAAATTCTTTTCGCTTTTGTGTCCTTTGTACGGTGCGTAATGATGTTTATCGTTTGCATTACGCCATAACATAACGTAAGCCATTTTAACATTTTCGCTTTCGAGCGCTCTCAGCAATTGGTCTGTCCACCAGCATGAATCGGGAATGCTTTCAAGTCCGGTTTCAGTAAGTGCTGCAATTTTATTTTTCTTTATTGCTACGTCAGTTACAATTCTAAGTTTTTCAAGCAGGTCCCCAAATCCGTCGCCTTTTTCTGTGAAATCGAAATAGTTATCCATTCCAACTATATCCACATAATCATCGCCGGGGTATCGTTCTAAAAATTCCTCTTCCGTACAAAAATTTCTGTCAGGTGAATAGGCATAAAGAAAACTATTAACACCTTTGCTTTTGAGATAGTCAACAGTAAAGCGCCATAATGAAACATATTCATCTTTCGTACAGAAATGTTTGCCCCACCAGAACCAGCTTCCATCAAATTCATGAAACGGACGAAAAATTATCGGAATGGATTCTCTGTCATCATTTGTAAGATACCTTGTATACTCCGCAATTCTATCAAGATCATTTAAATAATTTTGATGAGCTTTACCACCGACTAGAATTTCTTTGACGGTAATTGTAGTATCATAAAAACTATTTCCGGTTAAGGGATTAAAATAGTGCCAGCAGAAAGTATTAACACCTCCACGGTTGTAAGCTTCAATAACATAACGTTTCATCCAATCATTGTAAAAATTGCTTGGGGAAGTAATGATTCCAAAATCCCATCCATACAATCCAGGATAAGTATTTATAATATCTTTTATATCGGATCTATCAGGGTGTTTTTCCCACCCAACGCCGTAAGCTGTACTATGATGATGCCCAAATATTGTTTTGCTGTTGGATAATTTTTGTAAATTGAAAAACAGGTTTACCGTTTGCTCTGTTGCTAAAGTATCTGCCAGCTTAACACCAATTTCTTTTTGATACTGCAGGCTGTTGTAAGTTGAGCATGCCTGTATTAAAACAGAAAACAGAAGAAATATATTTTTTAGTATTCTGTTCAATGCTTGCTATTGTTTGCCAATCGAATTCATCATTTCGGAATATTCCTTTATAATTTTTAACGTTGAAATATCCGTATGAAATACAGAGTTGTAACCTTGTGGTTCCTGGAAAGGGTCGCCCATAAACGGGTCACCGGTTCTCCATTTTCCATCGGGATTTTTACCGCGTCCTTCACCGCTCCATGCCCAAAAGTTTGAACCAGCCATTGGTGCACCTGCGGCAGCGCTGTCGTACATCGTCTTGTAGATAATACTAAAATATTTATCTCTTGCAATTACAGGAGAATTTTCAAAAAGCAGAGCGCTGTCTCTTGCCATACCAAATTCTTCAAGTGTAATTGGTTTGTTTAACTGTCTTGCATATTGAATATGTTTGTTTATGTAATCAACTGCTTTTGTAACTGTAGTGGAAAACGTCTCATCAATTCTGTTAGGATCAAACCATCCCCAGTTCTTTGGCCACAAGTGAAAAGTAATGTAATCAATATTTTTACTTTGATGAGCAGTAAGGTAAATTTCTTCGGATTGAATTGAGCCCATCAAGCCTTCATTTCCTGTAGTAACAAGATGGTTTTTATCAAGTGAATGGATGAACTGAGCGGTCTCATCAATCCATTTATAAAAATATTCTTTGTTCTTTGCGCCGTCATTATCTCTGCCGGGACGTGGTTCATTTGCAAGCTGCCAGGCCATAATAGCCGGATCTTCAAAATAATATAAACCGCTGTAATTATTTTTTCTCGTAATTAATTTCTTAATAAAATTTCTATAAAACTCATTTGCTTTCTCATTTTTATAAAAGGTTGCGGAGTAATCCATAAAACTACCCCAACCCTGTTTTGGATTTTCAGGATCAACAGCTTCTTCATTGTTTGCCCAGGCATTGTACTGAGACATTCCTCCTGACCATTCCCAGTAATTATTTAAGAAAACTACTGCGTGCATATTACGGTCACCCATTTCGGATAGCAGGAAGTCAAGTCCATCAAGTATTTCTTCATTATAAACTCCGGGTTCTGGTTGTATAGCCGGTTTAACAGAATTTTTTATGTTGGAATTTTCTGATGCTGCAAGAATCCGCAGATTTGCAATTCCGTTTTCAACAAGTATATCAAGTTCTCTTTCCAATCTTTCTCTGTCACCGGTAATGCCTGCCGAGCCGATGTAGCAGCCGTACCACATGTTCGTTCCAACGAAATAATATGGCTTGCCGTCAAGTTCGAACTTCCCGTTATTTACTTTAACATAAGTTGATTCTTTGCGGAATAAAAATCCGGTGCAACCAGAAAAGCCGATTCCTAAAACGATAACTGCTGTTAGAATAATATTTCGGTTAAACAAGTTCTCTCCTCATTTTTTTTCAATATAAACTCAGAAATTATGCCACCAAATATAGAAAAGCTTTCGGTCGATAATATTGTTATAAAAAGTATTCCTCTGTTAAACAAGTAGATTTAAGAGAGTAAAAGTAAAACTTCATGAAGAGTAAGAGAAAGAAAAAGAGTATATCCATCAAATTCTGGGAGATAGAAAAACATTCCGTTTTATTAAAAAAAGAATTCATTATCTAATTGATAATTTTTTTTGTTATGTTCGATTTGCGAAAAACAAAAATTAGGCGGTTAGTCTTGTTTTTTTAAGGTTTCATTACAATTTATATCCTTTGCACAAAAGGATTTCGTGGTATAGAGATTGTTCTTTCGTTTTAATAAAACTTTAGCGGGAATGGAAAGCAAAACATTAAATAAGTGGAAAAAATATGCTCCTTATATAGAAGTGTTCGCATTTTTATGTTTACTTATAATTTACCTAGGAGTTTTTCCGTTCGTAAAAAGCGAAAAACAAAAAGTTACTGAAATTTATTTTGCCGACCGGATGTCTTCCGCTCACCTTTCTCTCATCAATATTTTCAACAGGAAATATGATGGGAAGATAAAAGTTATTCCCGTAGATTTTCCAAATCAGAACTTCAGTACTAATGAGAGAAAAGAATTACTTGCCAGATCTTTACGGGGAAGAGGGGACGGCATCGATCTGATTGCCGTAGATATCATCTGGGTTCAGCGTTTTGCAAAATGGTGTGAACCGCTAAGTAAGTATTTTACTCAGGATGATATAAATAGTTTTATTGAACCTGTATTGAAATCATGTTACTATGAAGGAGAATTATATGCCGTTCCTTTCGATTTGTGCGAAGGAGTTCTTTACTATAGAAAAGATTTGATTCGGCAGGCAAAAGACGGAAATAAAATAATTGAAAAACTGAAACAGGGAATTACATGGGACGAGTTTATAGAAATCAGTAAACAGTTAAATAAACCAAATCCGTATTATATTTTTCCGGCTGATAATTATGAAGGACTTGTCTGTAGTTATGTTGAATTATTACTTGGACTGGATGATAAATATTTTGAAAAGAATAATTTTAACCTGAATACTTCCAATTCGGAAAAAGCTCTTCAACTGCTTGTAGACTTCGTGAACAAGTATAATCTTACCCCAAAAGTTGTTACTGATTTTACAGAGATTCCAAGCTATGGTTACTTTATTGAGAATGACGGGATATTCCTGCGCGGCTGGCCAACGTATGATAAAGACTTTATAAATACCTCGCTTCAATCTGAAAAAGCAAACCTGCTGCAGAAAGCGCCCCTTCCCTATTTTAAAGAAGGCAAACAATCGGCGGTGCTTGGCGGAATGAACCTGATGGTTTCAAAATTTTCAAATAAGAAAAATGAAGTGCTTACATTCCTGAAATTCTTAATAAGTAAAGAAGCACAGGAAGTAATTCTTAGAGAAGCAGGATACTTTCCGATTATAAAAACATTTTATGAAGATTCGGTTTATCTAAAAAAATATCCTGAACTTGTAGATTACAAAGAACTACTTAAGCATGGAGTATTAAGGCCGGCCCACGAAGACTATACACGTTATTCAGAAATCATGTCATATTATTTCAAACAGGCAATAATGGGAAGAATGCCGGTTAAGAGTGCTTTGGAAATGGCAACTAATGCAATGCAAACAAAACAGTTTATCTTTCCGAATTAATATGTGTTGAAATGCTGAAGCGAAAAATTTTAGAGAAAATATCTAAGTATAGGTTTGAATTCAGACATCTTACTATTCTTGTAAGCGTTTTAATTATTTTCCAGATAGTTCTTGCCTTTGTTCAAAAATCCACCCTGAATAATTTCCTTGAAGATACTCAAAGGTGGTATCAGCAGCATTCAGCAGAAAGGCTGGCGCTTATTAGTTCAACAAGTATGGAACTGCTTTTTGAGAATATGTTTCTTGAAAAAAATATTACACTGCTTCACGAAAGAAAGCTTACGGCATCTTTCAATGTAATATTTAAGCAGCAGCTTCTTCAGAAGGATGTAAAGGAAGTCTGCCTTATACTTATCCGTAACAATACAATTTACGTTATTGACGACGGTGTGCTGCTTTACTCATTCTTTACAAATAATCTTTCCGTTTTTGATAATGTTAATAACTCTCACAAAGAAGCAGTAAACCGTTTCCTTGAAATTAAAGATAAGATGAAGAACTCTGAGATTCTCAACAGTTCACTCGTTGATAAGCATACTTTCCATATCTTTGTTCCGTTTGTACCTAACGGCGAGTACCTTGGTGTTATGTACATGAAGATAAAACCGGACTTTTCCACAATTACAAATGAAGTGGGAGCAAACTTTGATAAGGTCGCAATAATTTACTCCACACTAATCTTGTTCGGACTGATTGCAATTTATATGGTTTCATCAAAAGCGGTTAAGGAAAGAAACAAGGCGCAGGATCTTCTGTTTGCAGAGCACCAGGAAAATCTTATGAAACTTATCCAGCATGAAAAAGAATCTCTGTTTACAAAACGCATTTACCATACTCATCATAAAGCTGAAAAAATTATGGGGTTCATAAAGGAAGATATACGCAGTATGAATTCTTCTAATATTGAATCAACCAAGAACCGGGTTATAACTTATTCTAATTTTATATCAAGAATAATATATGATATGAAATGGTACGATCAGCCGATCAACACAATAGTGAACCCGATTTTCAGGAGCGATATAAATTCGGTAATAAAATTTATTGTTGAGAATTTGTTCCTTAGAATTTCAAGCAAGAATGAAATGTTCACATTCAATTTGAATCTTGATGATAAACTACCGGTTGTTCACATTAACGAGTTTGTAATCTGGGAAATACTTGAACCGCTTATTCAGAACAGCATTGATCACGGCGGTAAAAGACACGTTGCCATTAAAATTGATACGCTGTTTATTCCCGAAGAAAGAATGTCAAGAATAATTATTTCTGATAACGGTGTTGGTATTCAGGAAGATTTATTAACTATTACGGATAGTGGAATTAAAAAAATATTTAAAGAAAATGAATCGACAAAAAAAATAGAAGGAGCTAATTCCGGATACGGCTGTTATATTGCTTACCAGATGTCTGTAGAAAGATGCGGCTGGAAATTAGATGCCGAAAACCAAACGGATAGCGGTGCAAAATTTACTATAATTATTCCTAACTGAACGGAGATTAAATGAACACAAATTCCATGATAAATATTTTACTTGTAGAAGATGAAGACTTTGATGTAAGACGTGTGCGCAATACTATAAGATATTTTGAATCCAATATAAAAATTAAAGATGTGGTCTCTAACGGCATGGCTGCATTGGATTTACTAAGAGAAAATGCTGACGGCTATGATGTTGTTGTGCTCGATTACCAGATCTCCGGCGGATTAATGGGCGAAGCACTTATAAGAAAAATTAAAGAGCAGGACAGGTTTGTTCAGATAATTGTTATTACCAAGATGACAATAAATGTTACGGATTACGACTTTGCACAAAGTCTTATGCAGGCAGGTGCTTTTTGGTACTGTACAAAATATCCTGGAAATATCGAAGATTATATTTACCAGCCGACAGATTTCATACTTAGCCTTTACAATGCGTACGAAAAGAAGAAACTGGAGAAGTTAAGGTCACGCTCAGACAGCAAGCTTAACCAGAACATTCTAAACATACTTGAATCGAAAAGAATTATTGGCGAATCCAAACCAATGATCCAATTAAGAGAATTTATTGAGAAGTATTCACAGAGCGATGCAAATATTTTAATTACAGGAGCATCTGGAACTGGAAAAGAGTTGGTTGCATGGAATATTCATTATAAAAGCAAAAGGAAATTTGAAAATTTTGTGCCGATTAACTGCGGCAGCATTCCCCATGAACTTGTTGAAAGCGAATTATTTGGTTACGAAAAAGGTGCGTTTACAGGAGCCAGCAATAAAAAAGCGGGATTGTTTGAAATAGCTAACAACGGTACAATCTTTCTTGATGAAGTTTCAGAACTTCCTCTTACCGCGCAGGTAAAATTGCTTCGTGTTATTCAGGAAGGTGAACTTGAAAAACTCGGCAGAACAAAAAAAGTTGATGTTAATGTCAGAATAATTGCGGCTACAAATAAAAATCTTGCAGTTGAAGTTAACATCGGTAAATTCAGGGAAGATCTTTATTACAGATTAAATGTAATCCCTATTGATATAGTTCCTCTCCGCCAGAGAGGTGAAGACATTTTAATGCTTGTCGATCATTTCCTTATACTTTACAGTTCTGATATGGGGCTTGATGTTCCTGTTATTGATGATGAAGCGAAAGAAATTTTACTTGCATACAAATGGCCCGGCAATGTAAGAGAATTGAAAAATGTTGTTCAGCGTTTAATACTTAATACAAGCGGAATGATTACAGCAAAAGATGTGAGCAATCCGTTTATACTTCGCAACCATACAATAATAAAAGATGAAACCAACTTTGAAGAGATGAACTTCGGGCAGGTTCTTCCTTTGCGCGATATGGAAAGAATTTTCAGGACGAAATATTTTAAATATGTCCGAAGCATTTCAAGTTCTGATTCAAGTGCAGCAGAAAAACTTGGATTGGCTCCATCTAACTTTTACAGAATGTGTAAAGAGCTGGGAATTAAGTAAAACGAATACGATTAACGGAGTAATAAAACACCAATCCTTTTGATAGTTGTGCACATTAAAAGAAATTCGTTAAGAAATTATCCGAAGTGCAGCGTTAAAAGATAAATACTGTTTGAGTCCGGCATATGCCGGACGAGTTTATTTATCTTAGCGGAACGAAGGATAATTTTAGAATTTCTTTTAGAGTGCATGTTTCTTTTCGTACTTTTCTTACGCTAAGAAAAGTACATCTGTTGAAAAAAACGTTCCTAATAATGGTAGTAAACTAACCAATTCTCGTTTCTTGTTAAATAAAAGAAAAGATTTAATAGTATTAATTATGATACAGACCACCGTCATCTATTTCTTCTCCGGCACCGGCAATGCACGCAACGTAACCAACTGGATTGCCGATACTGCTCGTGAAAAAAATAAACAAGTAGAAACTATCGACATCTCAAAAATTGACAGGAAGAATATTCCTGCTCCTCCATCTGATTCTCTAATCGGATTCTGTTCCCCGACTCATGGTTTTAATTATCCTCCTGTAATGATGTATTTTATCTTTCGCTTTCCAAAAGGTAATGGGAATAAGATTTTTCTTATCAATACAAGAGCAGGAATGAAGTTTTCAAAAATATATTTTCCTGGCTTAAGCGGTATAGCATTACTTCTTCCCGCATTAGTTTTATTGTTAAAGGGATATAAAATTATCGGGATGCGGCCAGTTGATCTTCCCTCCAACTGGATTTCATTGCATCCCGGTTTGAATGAAAGCGCGGTTAGTGAAATACAGCATAGATGTAAACGGATTGCAAAAATTTTTGCCGATAAAATTCTTGATGGCAAAAAGAATTTCCGTGCACTGTATGATATTATTCAGGATTTACTAATTGCTCCAATTGCAATCCTTTATTTTTTCGTGGGAAGATTTGTTCTGGCAAAGACTTTCTATGCGGATTCAAAATGCGATAACTGTGATTTATGTATAAAAAACTGCCCGGTTAAAGCAATTGAGAAAGTAGACAACCGCCCATTTTGGACATTTAAATGCGAGAGCTGTATGAGATGCATGAATGAATGTCCTAAAAGAGCAATTGAAACCGGTCACGGGTATATAATTGGTTTACTATATCTTATTGATGCTTTTGTTATTGTCTGGCTTGGAATGTTTGTGTCAAAATTTATTAGTATTCCGGCAGAGTTACCATTTCGTGGTTTGATTATTTTTATTCTTGATAGTTTGATTTCACTTACACTGCTTGTTCCAGGCTACCGGCTTGTTCATTACTTAATTAAGCTGCCGGTATTAAGGCAACTGATTGAGTACACATCTTTAACAAAATTAAAATTCTGGAACAGATATAAATCAGCAAAAAAGTTTAGATAGATTTATTCTCCGTACAACATTACAACAATCTCTCTTGCTCCGCCATGGTTGCGGTATTTGCAAAAATAAAATCCTGCCGGGAAATAATAATATTATTTTCTTCTTCTTGAAAAGAAATAATAATATCACTAAAATCCTTCCAACAAATTTCAACTTTCCTAATAGTAAGCCGGAGGTTCTTCAATGACAGCAAAAATATATTTATCATTGACAATAAATATTCTGTAACCAATTAACTTGTATTTATAGTGTCATTTGTAGAAGACAAATATCAACAAAGAGCCAGAAAAGATTTACTTGAATTCTTCTCCCGCAAAGAGAATAAAATAAAAATTTTTTATTCACGTCAGCAGGAATTATTATTTGAAGATAGATACTATCACTGGATAACTAAGAGAGCTTTACGTGATCTGATTGAATTGGGTGAGTTAATTTCCGAAAAGTATAATTTAGAATTTGCTGGTAGTGTTAATTTAGTGTGGCATAAATCTTTTAGATATTATAAAAGAGCGGCGAAAGAAATTATTGAATTAATTGATTCATACTCTTTGCCGAGCCTGAGTGCAGATATAGGTCTGCGAGGTGAGACGCTGATTTTAGAAGGCTTTGCCTTGAATGGTTTTAATCTTTTGGGAAGAGAAACAAATGAATTCCATAATCTGAGATGGCAAGAGTCTGAACATAATTTAGACTTTATATTTAGTAAGGATAATATAAATTACAGAGTGGAAGTTAAAAATATGCTGGGTTATATGGATTATGAGGAATTAGAAATTAAGGTAAGGATGTGTGATTACCTTGGAATCAAACCTATCTTTGCCGTAAGAATGTTTCCGCAAACATGGATAAATGAAATCAGAGAGTTTGGTGGCTTTTCATTAATTATGAAGTATCAGTTCTACCCTATATCATTTAAAGATCTTGCTAAAAAAGTAAATGAAGTATTGGGTTTTCCCATTGGAACACCCAAAAGATTAGAGCAGGGTACAATGGATCGTGTTTTAAAGTGGCACTTAAATAATGTGAATTCGATTTTGAAATCACAGTAGGGATAAGATAATCGGCTAAAATATAATGAACTTATTCCCACCACCATTAATACGTAGTGACTATAATCTTAATTTGCTATTCTCCGTACAACGTAACAACAATCTCTCTTGCTCCACCATGGTTGCGGTGCTCACAAAGATAAATGCCCTGCCAAATTCCAAGGTTTAATCTTCCGTTGGTAACAGGAATTGTAACTGAGCTTCCGATAATTGTGGCTTTGATATGTGAAGTCATATCGTCAGTGCCTTCAAGGGTGTGTTCATAATAATGAGCATCTTTTTCCGGGACAGCTCTGTTAAAATATGTCTCCATATCCCGGCGTACGGACGGATCTGCATTTTCGTTAATTGATAAAGAAGCGGAAGTATGTTTAATAAAAACATTAAGTATTCCTTTGGATACTTCTCTTATCTCCGGAAGTTTGTTAAGAACTTCATCCGTAATCAGATGAAAGCCTCTTGAACGGGCGCGTAATGTTATTTCTTTTTGAATTATCATACAGTCATTTCCTAATTAAAAATTAATTCCTTGCCGGCACTTTCATAAAAAATAAAAGAACAACACCAACCAACGCAAATGCTGCTCCTGCAATAAATACAGAGGTTATACTGCTAATTGAAAACACGAATCCCATTACAAGCGGACCAAGTGTTTGACCAATTCGTAAAACCATTCCGTTCATAGACATAAATGCAGCGCGGTATTCAAGCGGGGCAATATTGCTTAAAGATGTTTGAATTGACGGAATGTTTATTCCATGTCCAAATCCATAAATCAAAATAGGAAGCAGCAAAACATAAAGTGAACCGGCTGTTGGAATTATTAAAAGTCCAAGAGCGTACATACAAAATGAAAAAATAAGAGCTGCTTTTTCTCCAAACTTATCAGTAATTTTTCCAAGTTGAGATGAGACTGCTGCGGTTACCAGTGACATAAAAGTCATTACAAGACCGATTGTATATGGTTTTGCAGTGAATACTTCATCAAGATAAACCGGAAGATAAGTAACATATGTTCCGTAAAGAATGGTGAAAGTAATTATGCTTAAGGCAAAAAGAATTACGGCGTTTCTGTTTTTTAAACTTATTGCTGTGTTAGAAAGATACTGTTTTAAAGTTTGAACATTTTGCGGTTCCGGGTTATCAAGTTTATATAATACAACAAAGGCAACGGGTATTGCCAGTAGCGGTAGAATGAAAACATATCTCCAGCCGAAACTTGCAGCCAAACCACCAATAAAAGGGTAACTTGCTGTTGCAATACTCAAGATGCTTGCATTGTATCCCATTGCAGTTATTCTTTCTTTGCCTTTAAAAAGGTCGCCAATTAAAGTAACATTTAGAGAGCCAAGACTTGCGGCACCAATTCCCTGGAAAAAACGAAAGACAAATAATACTTCAAAGCTTGGAGCAAAGAAACAGGCAAATCCTGAAAAGCCAAAGATGAATAATGATGGAACAAGCACTTTCTTTCTGCCGTATCTATCTGCAAGAATGCCAAAGAGCGGCGTTAGAAAAATTCCTGGTAACGTCATTGCTATTACAATAAAACCTACGTGAGTGCTATTAATGTTGAACTGCCTTGCCATCATTGGTAAAGCGGGAGTAATACTTGTAACTCCAAGTACTGCTATCAAAGTTACAAGGTAAATTATCTGGAGGTTTTTATTAAAGAATAATTTTGTTTCTCTATTTTCCATTATTATAAATCATATTATGAAGAGAAAATATATGTAAATGCAAGAGAAAATTTATACCTAATAAAAGGGGGCTGTCTAAAAAGCAGTTTGGATATCATTGCGAGGAGAATAACGACGAAGCAATCTATTCCATTAACATTAAAATGAGATCACTTCGCTTTACTCGTGATGACAATCTTACTTTTGGGTCAGCCCCCTTTAAGTGCTTAACTTATTTATCCCTGTCTTTGAAGTAGCGTTTTATTTCCTTATGAATGTTCTTCCACTTTCGCTTCTCTTCAAGCTCTGCGAACTTATCTGTTTTTGTTTCAAGATATTTAACTTCCTTGTGTAGTTTCAGGTAATTTCTGTAACGTTCTTCTTTTATTAATCCGTCATTTAAAGCCTGAAGAACAGCGCAGCCCGTTTCATGAATATGAGTGCAATCCTTAAAGTGACACTCAGCCGCAAACTCTTCGAATTCATCAAAAGTTTTATTTAGCGACGACTGAGAACTCCACATTAAAAAGCCACGCATACCAGGTGTATCGATAAGCATTCCTCCGTCGGGAAGTAAAACCAATTCCCTGTGTGTTGTGGTATGTTTACCGCGTGAATCAGATTCCCGAATAGCATTTGTTTTAAAATGCTCTTCTCCAAGTAAGAGATTTATAAGAGTCGATTTACCAACTCCGGATGAACCAATAAAAGCAATAGTTACTCCTTCGCCAAGAAACTGATAAAGATTGCTGATGCCGGTTTTATCAACTGCGCTTACTGCTACTACATCAAGTTCATCTTTAATCTTTTTTACTTTACTTACTTTTGTTTCAACATCGGGACACAAATCGGATTTATTCAAAACAACAACAGGTTTTGCGCCCGACTGGTAAACTGCGGTAAGATATCTTTCCAGCCGGTTGATGTTAAAATTATCATCCAGTGCCTGAACGATAAAAACTATATTGATGTTTGCGGCGATTACCTGTTCGCTTACTTTTTTATCTGTTGATTTACGGGAAAGTCTTGTTTGCCGGTTTACAACTTCGTGAATAACGGCTTTCTCATTATTATCGTAAAGTGATACGGCAACCCAATCCCCAACTTTAGGCAGATCAGAATTGTCTTCTGTTGCAAACATTAATTTACCGGAACATTCACCTGTTGCTTCGCCAGCTTCTGTGTAAACCAAATAATTTGTTTTATTCTCAATTGCAATTCTTCCGGCAGAAAAGCCCTGCCGCTTATAACTTTCAAATTCGTTCTCAAAAAAACTATTCCAACCTAATTGCTTAAGGTTAAACATTGTTTGTCTCCTTGTAAATTTTAAAATAGAAACATGATCTGGAATTAATCCAAAGGATTATTAAAGAGCGTGTTTATCCCTTAAGGCAGTTACCTTTGGGATAAACAGCTATACAAGGATAGCAATTTCCGATTTTGAGAGAGAAAAGTTTATAAGTCGACCTAAATTGTTGAACAAAAAATAAAGACAAAAATTGTTAGTGGCAATAGCTGCCGATATTTATGGCGGGAGTGATTTTTAGTTTTGCTTATTGTTATGATTATGTTGTTTTTATTTCCGACTACCTTTAGGGAAAAAAAAATAGCTTAGCTGAAAAGTACATTTGTGGCTAACCTAAAAAACATTAAATTTGCTGTATGAAAAATGAAGTAATGATAAATGCTAATATTCTTACTTGGGCTATTGATAGAGCAGGTTTTGAATTACCAGCATTTGTTGAAAAGTTTCCTAATGTTTTAAAATGGTTGGCAGGCGAAAAAAAACCCACGGTTAAACAATTAGAACAATTTTCTAAAAAAGTTTATTTACCATTTGGTTATCTTTTTTTACATGAACCTCCACAGGAAAAACTTCCTATCCCATTTTTTAGAAGTAGTGGTAATCATACCAATAAGGTAAATATTAATGTTTATGATACCGTCCTCTTAATACAGCAACGACAAAACTGGCTGAGAGATTACTTGAAGGAAAATATTTTTCATGCATTACCATTTGTGGGAAAGTTTCAAAATACCGCTAATGTAAAGGATATCGTTACAGATATTAGAAATACTCTAAATATTTCTGAGAACTGGGCAAGCAATTTCACAACGAAAGAAGAAGCCATAAATTTTTTAGTGGAGCATATAGAAGATAGTGGGATTATAACTGTATTTAATGGGGTTGTAGAAAATAACGGACATCGAAAAATAGCAATAGAAGATTGTAGGGGATTTGTAATCGTCGATGAGATTGCTCCATTTATGTTTATTAACAATTCTGATTGGAAATCCGCGCAAATGTTTACCATGGTGCATGAACTTGCTCATATTTGGATAGGACATAGCGCGGCATTTGATTATAGAAATCTATTGCCTGCGAACGACCCAACGGAAATTTTATGTGATAAAGTTGCTGCTGAATTCCTGGTACCAGAAAGCGAATTCAACAAAGTTTGGAAGTCTCATTCTGAAATATCCTTTGTCTCCCGTTATTTTAAAGTAAGTGAGATAGTTATAGCCAGAAGAGCTTTGGATACAGGAAAAATAAGTAAAACACAATTCTTTGATTTTTATGATGATTACTCTCGTAAAAAATACTCCCAAAGTTTAATTCGAAGTACAGGAGGCGACTTTTTTGCCTTAACAAAAAAGAGATTAAGCATAACATTTGCTTCTCATATAAATAATGCTGTTAAGTCCGGCAAACTTCTTTATCGGGATGCATATAAACTTACAAGTTTAAAAGGTGATACTTTTCAAAACTTTTTCACTAAATATTTTTAAAGTCAATGAAAATTTATGTGTTAGATAGCAGTATGTTAATTCAAGCTCATAGATTTTATTATCCATTAGATATTGCGAAGAGTTTTTGGAATAAGTTAAAACAATTTGCAAATGATGGAAAAATAGTTAGTATAGATAAAGTAAAAATTGAAATATATAATGGTAATGATTCTTTAAAAGATTGGTGTGTAACAAACTTGCCCGCTGATTTTTTCAAAGATACGAGTACAGTGATGGCAACATATAGTCAAATATCAACATGGGCAATTTCGCAAAGCCAACATTATTTACCAAATGCATTAAATGAATTTTTAGATGCCGATGAAGCTGATGCTTTTATAATCGCTTATGCGTTAGCTGATGCTGATAATAGAATTGTAGTTACACAGGAAATAAGTCAACCCGCAAGAAAAAATAAGATCAAAATACCAGAAGTTTGTGAAGCCTTTAATCTTAATTGTGTAAATACGATTAGCTTATTCAGACAATTAAGTGAGACGTTTTAAGTCTGACATAAGGATTTTCATCCTTCTTTAATTATTATCTTTAAAAGAAAAACCATAAAGTATTTAATTCTTTAATTCGCTTTCTTTTACCCTCCTCCAGTGCTCTAAAAAATGTTCGGTCTCATCTTTTACTTTTGCAAAGTTTGGACTGCTTTTATACAGAGGATAATTTTCATCGCTTAACATTTTAATACAATTCATAACAGAGCGCCCTTCGTGGTAACAGGCTTTCCAGATGTTTCCTTTTAAACTATCAACGCTTTCAGGATTTTTATCAAGCCCGTACTCGTACCACCCGCCTCTTTGGTGATCAATAAAATATTTATCAACATAATCTAATTGCTTCAGAAAATGTTCATAGTATTTCGGTTCTTCGGGAAAGATTCTTGCCATTAATAAAAGAGAGTTTAATCCTTCTGCCTGACTCCACCAGTTTTTGGATGAATTAATTATTGTACATTTGTCCTCACCTGCAAAATAATATCCCGCTTCATAAAAACCGCCAACTTCTTCATCAAAGCCATTTTCAATTGCATGGTCAACCATCTTCTTTGCAATTTGTAAAGTGCGAACATCCTCTTTCAATCCTAAAGTATAAGATGCTTCTAACATTAGAAAAGCTGTTTCGTAATCGTGCCCGAATGAAACATGGTCTAACCCGTAATTCTTCTCTCTTTCTTCTTTGGATGAATTGCGGAATGAAACAGGTTTCCAATCGTGAGTGAAGAATAAATTCATATAACCTTTATCAGTTGTAATCTTATCTCTAATGAGTAAGAGCAACTCGTTCAATCTTGATTTTAATTTTTCATTTTTCCAAACGTTGTATAATTCTGTGTATGCTTCAATTAAATGAATTGAGCTGTTCTGGTCTTTATAATATGCCTCGTTAGCATCGGAAGCTTTCGTGTTTTTAATATCATCTTCAGTAAATGGTTTTCCTTCCCTAGTTAAGAATTGAAAATACCCGCCGAGTTCCGGATCGTATGCGTGTTCTTCAATCCACTTATAGGCTGCAATTGCAAAGTCAAGTACTTCAGGATTTTTTGTTAATTCATAAACGGCGGCAAGAGCATAGACTGCAAATGCATTTCCGTAAGTACGCTTCTCTTCAAAGTAGCCACGGTAATCAGATAATTCTCCTTCAGGATTTCTCATCGTATAAAAGCCACCAAACTTATCATCCCACATAACATCTTTAAGAAATTTAACGCCATGCCACATTGCATTTTCATATTTGGAATTACCGGGGAAGAATGGAACGGCTTTGGCGGGCGTCCAGGTATGGCGCGCCTGTGTAACAATCATTTTATCCTGCGGATCAACAAATTGCCAATCGCCTGAAAGGTTGCAAAGAAATCCGCCGTTATGCTTATCGATAATAAGCGGATAGAATTTATCGAATAATTTATTGGAGAGATATTCTTCTAAGGTTTTAAGGATTTCAGATTTAGTTTTCATAAAATAATTTTTCCGTTTTAATCTTCTCTGGTTTAACAAAAATCATGCACATAGAAAGAATTTCATTTTAAAGGAAATAGTCATTTTAATCTTTGTCTGTCTTAACATATTGATAAAAGCTTATCGAATTGATAATCTGTTTTAATTTCACTTTAGCTAATCAACATAAATAATTGTAAATTTCCCGCCGTAAGTAAGGCACTATTTTTGGAAAACTGATCTGTTTAAAGTTATAACAAGCAAAGGTAATTTCCATGAAATTCAACTCTAAAAACCTTTTAAGATCAGTCTTCCTTTTATCTCTTTCATTAATCTCATTTGGGTGTGCATCATCTGTGTTTAATAATTTTGTAACGCGGGATAAAGATAAACTGATGGATGGAGATAAGCAGCTTCGCTTCATCTCGTTTAATATTCCTAATCTTCATTATGTGGAAGATTATCTGCCGTTCAATGTTTCAAATCCATGGGGCTTGCCGGATGAATATGAAATCCGCGATGCACTTACAACAATAAAACATCTGGGCGGTAAAGTAACAAGGATGTATGTTATCTCTGTCAGAAAGCCGGAAGACACACCCGATATAATCCGTCATGTTGAAGGACCCGGAAAATTTAATGAGGAAGCATTTAAAGCTTTGGATAAAGTTCTTCAGGTTGCAAATGAAGTTGGAATACGTGTAATCATTCCTTTTGTTGATAACTGGAGATGGTGGGGCGGACCTTATGAATATGCACTGTTCAGAGGTAAGGGAAAAGATTTGTTCTGGAGTGATTCATTATTGATTTCGGATTTCAAGCAGACTATCAATTTTGTTATTAACAGGAAAAATACTTTTACCGAGGTCCAGTATAAAGATGATAAGGCAATCTTTGCATGGGAAACGGGCAACGAACTTGATGCGCCTTATTCCTGGACAAAAGAAATTGCCGCATATGTAAAAAGTCTGGACAATAATCATCTTCTTATTGAAGGAAGACATTCAACTTCTCTGGTTCAGGAAATTATTGATGACCAAAACATTGATGTGGTCTCAACGCATCATTACGGCGATCCGAAAATATCTTTGGAAAAAATAAGCAGCAATCAAAAACTGGCAAAAGGAAATAAGCCGTATGTAATTGGTGAATACGGAATAATTCCAACCAAAGATATTAAAGCAATTACAGATACAATTATAAATAAAGATATTGCCGGCGGCATGTTATGGAGCATCCGCTACAGAAATAAAAACGGCGGCTT
>CAZIDB010000076.1:0-10022 GCA_964537965.1 uncultured Melioribacter sp.
TTCCCATCTTCAAACCTTTACTGTGAATATAATCTCCCAGCGCTTTCATATCAGGAAATTTTTTATTCACTACAATCTTTCCGTTTTCATAACGTTCAGGACCAATTAGGTCGGGGTCGGTTGAGCCGGGTTTATTCTCCCAGAAATCATCAATGTTAATGTACGTCCATCCGTAGTTAATTAATCCGCTGTTAACCATTGCATCTGCGGCAGCTTTAACTTTTATTTCATCCACAGCATCAGCAAAGCAATTCCAACTGTTCCAGCCAAGCGGGGGAGTTAAAGCAATTCTGTTTCCTGCTATAATTTTTAAATCTCTTTCATTTTTACCGAAAGAATTTTTTGCTTTCAGTTTAACAATGTATTCACCTTTATCTTTCAGTGTGCCTGTTATCTGTCCTGTTTTACCGTCAATTGTCAATCCAACAGGCAAACCTTCCGCAGAAAATTCCATTGGTCTGATACCGCTTGCGGCAATCGTATAAAGGAACGGGGCATCTGGCCTTACTCCAAAAACTTTTGCGCTGTTTATTCTTGGTTCTTTGCCAGGTTTTGGTGTAAGAACAATGTATTCATCTTTTCTTATTTTCTTGTAGATCTCTCTTACCTTCCACAGATCGTTTACCTTTTTCATCTTATCAATCATTTTAATCATCTTATAATTTTCAGACTGATAATCATTTGCAACAGCATCAGCATATCTTTTAGCGATCTGCTTATAATCTCCGGGCGTCCAATCGTCTTTCCAGATGTTATCTTTTTTCTCCCAGTTGAATTCCTGAGTAATATCGGATGTTTTAAAATCCCGATCAATCAAATTCCAGATAATATCTTTAGGATCATTTTCAACTAAAGAAAAATAAAAAGCTGTTGGGCCGTTGTTATTATTAACTCTCATTAAGAAATTATTTTCACCGGCTTTAAGCTGAAGTTCAACAATTTCCTGGTTCGGGTTAGCTCCCCTGTTATCATCATGCTCAAGTAATTTTTTATTATTCAGCCAGACTTTAATCCCGTCGTCGCTGCCAAGATAAACTTTTATTACTGTATCCCGAGGAACAGTAATTTTTTTATACAGGTAATGAACAGCATTATTTATCCTTTCAAAATAATTAACTGTGCCGTCCTTCCATTCAGGTTTTGCTATCCATTTTATTTTTCCATCATTATAAGTTTTGTTAAGATCAAATTCCTTTTCCGGTTCAAATACTGTTTCAAAGGATTTGCCTTCCCCGGCAATAAATGGTCCTGCATCATACAACTCACTTACTTTAATCTGGTTATTCCTTTTCCATACTTCCTGTAACCTGTGCAGCATTTCCTGCGATGCAAGCATTGTTTCATACCAGTTACTTTTCTTTATGTAATAATCGGGATCAATAGAAAAGATACTTGCTGTTAACGAAAAGAAAATAACGGAGAGAAAGAGTAAAGCTTTTTTCATTGCGGCACCTATAGAATTATAAAATGAAAATTTTCCGCAGGTAAATTAAAAATTATTTTTATAAGAGACAGGATAAATTAATAAAAGGTTTCAGTAAACTTTACTTTTTTTAGGATCATATTATTGCAGGCAAATTATTTCATTAATATTAATTTTTTGGTTTGATTGAATTCTCCCACCTGCAGCCTGTAAAAATAAATTCCACTGCTCAGATTGCTTCCTTTAAAAGCAACCTCATAAGTTCCGGGAGATTTTTCCTCATTCACTAAGGTTGTTACCTCCCTTCCAAGTATATCATACACTTTCAAATTTATATTTTGTAGAGACGGTCCGCCGGGGGCGGAATATCCCGTCTCTACATGTGGAATTACATATTTTATTATTGTAACCGGATTAAACGGATTCGGATAATTCTGATATAAAAAATATTCTTCAGGCAGATTATCAATATTATCTTCCGCAACACAGGTTGAAAAATATCCTTTTCCGGGTGAACCGCCAAACTGAACTGACCTGTTCCAGTTTGCAGGATCGGTATGATCTTTTTCCGGATCAATCAGTACAAGACTGAAACCATCGCCGTCTGCTTCTGCAGGCCATGGAGACTTATTTGCGTAGCCTACGCTGTCAACAAGAATATTATTGTTTGTATAAATTCTAACCTGGTCGGAATCACCGAATCCGAAAGTAAAATTACCAGAAAAATTTTTTACATCAGGGTGAATTGTTTTAAATACAGAAGTATCAGAACATAAAACCAGAAAACCGTTAGCATTAATTTTTATATCTGAAGGAATTGTGAAAGCATGACTATTGTTATCATCCTTTAAAACCCAGCCTGATATATCCTGCTCTGTATCTTGCGGATTGTACAATTCAATCCAATCTTTTGAATTAGCAGATGCAGGTGCATTGTACATAATTTCATTTATAATAACGGGACCGCTTCTGAGCATTGCACTATTAATCCTTCCCATATTGCTTCCATTCATTCCCATATTAATCCCTTGTGAACCGGGCAACAGGTAATACAACTCATCAAATTGAGGTATACCTGTAATGCAATGAGGAGAATTATCATAATCAATATCATTAGTCATCGAATAAGATATTTCCAGCGCACCTGAAAGAGGAGCATGAGTGCTATTGAGGTAGTTACGAATATTATCTCCGTTATTATAAATTACAGAGTTTGTAACTTTCATAAAATCTTTGTATGTCCAGTTATAACTATCACCAATTCTTAATCCTGTATTATTTTCTGTTGCCACGCAGTGATCAATAAATACAAACGGACCTTTGCTTACATTACTTTCCGTCCATCCGGCTTCAAATCCCTGGTCGTTATTTATTGCAACAGTATTGAATATCTGAACTGTATCTCCGCCTGATGCCGCAACGCCTTCATGATTAAAATCTTCTATCCAGCAGTTTGTAATTTTTAACCTTGCATAGTGTTGATCAATTGCGTCATCTTTACCGGTAATAAAATAGCAACTATCAATAAGAGAATACTGCGGATAGTTTGCATTAAGATAATCTATATGAAAACCATCGGTATCAATATCCCCGTCAAGATAAGATTCCTCATCAGGCAGATTCATAAGATGGCTCTTTTTATAATTAAGCAGCACGCGGTGAAATTCTCCGCCAAGCCAAACAAATGATGTTAAGCTGTTTGTAACTGTAACCCTGCTATCCTGCGCACCAAATACTTTTCCCGGTGTGTGAATAAAAAAGCAGTTATCAAAATTAAAATCAGAATTATTCATTCCGAAGAACATATGCTGATGACCAGTATGCCAGCCGTCGTTTGTAGGATTACCTTTTGAATTATCCCCTGCTCCGTTAAGTACAAAACAATATTTGAAATCTGCCATACCATTACTAAATTCAATTCCGCCCCACGGCTCACTCCATTTTTCAGAAGTAATCACAACAGGTTCATCCGCACTGCCTTCAACAATTAGATTGCCGTGGACATACACATTTACAAACTTCTTTAGAGTTACCCATGTTCCTTTCGTAATTCTTAGAGTGCTGCCGGATTGAATAGTTAAATCATTTGTAATTATTCTGTCAAAAGTTTTATCCCAGATAGTTTCGCCAACCGGCAATGACCCGGCATAATTCTGTACCGGCAGACCGGTTACTTCAATTTGTTTTTGAGAAGAAAGGGTTGCATTGCCCGCCGAAAGCAGAAAGTTGGATTGAGAATTAATCTGCAAAACTCCTGCTCCCGCTCCTCTTTTAATTTTTATAGTTGAATCTGCATGGGCACCGTTGAAATTTATATTTACAGGTGTCTGGTCCAACGGATTAATATTCCAGTTCTCATCTCTTATTCTAACAACTACAGGTAAATACTGACCGGCCTTTATTCTTTTGGGAGCAATAAGTTCTGCATTACTGCTTTCAAGTTTTACAAACTGAGCAGTAATTGATTTATCACCTTCCAAAGAAATTGTTATAGTTTCATCCCGGGGCAAAGAACTATCATCCCATCCGGTAAACCTGTACCCAGGCTCAGCTATTGCTGATAATGTTAAAGGAATTCCGTTGGAATAAACTCCTTTCCATGGGAATGAATTAATTATAATGCTGTTGATCTTAATTTTTCCCTTACCACTAATATCAAGCTGAAGTTGAGAGTTTGCTGAGAGATTAAAATATTCTTTTATCTGTCCGCGTACTATTTCTTCTCTCTGTTCTGCAAATGTTTTAAGGTTACTTACATTTGCATTCCATTTATCTACGGTATTATTCCACTTGCTAACTTCAGCGGGAATTTCACCCTGAATACTTTGTGCAAGCGAATCAACAAGATTTTTTATTTCTGATGAGGAGTAGGTTGTATTAATTAAATCATGAATTCTGTTTATGTACCTGCTTCTGAAGTTCTGATTCCTCAAAAGTTTTTTAGTTATTAAAGTATCAATAAAAATTCCCACAGGATTTGGTTGTGCGGTAAATCCGTTCCAGTTAACATCATTGTAAGATCTGTCTGCATCCCATACTGTAAATTTCCATTTCCCTTCATCAGATTTTTCCCTGAACATAAACATTCCGTAAGCCCAGCCGGAATACCCCGCAACATGCATTATTGCCTGAAGAGTAATAAAGTTATCAAGGTCAATCAACTTTTTTGCTTCGGCAGTTTCAGAATCATCTGTAAAAGAATGGTTCTTGAAAAATGAAATAAGCTCTTTCCATTTAAGATCATTGCCGTACACAACTTCTGTTGAATCCCATCTCGTTCTTATAATATCAACATCCTCATAACCTGTATGATCCCGAATGAAATCCTCGTCAATACTTTCCTTAATATCATAAATGCCATAGTAATCATTATTAAGATATAAAACCGTAAAACTGCTTTGTGGAGTAACAGAGCCGGTTCTTTTCCACAACTCTGTTACAAGCGGATCTCTTATTAAAGTCGCACTATTGTTTTTACCTCCTGATGTTGGCTCAAGGCTGTCATCATAACCGGAACGCAAAATTAATTTTCTGAATGCTGTAACATTATCATTCGGGTAAAACGGAAAGACAAGTTTCTCCTGACCGTAACCATTTCTGAAATAAGCGCTGAATGATTTTTTCTGGTATTCGCTTGGTCCCGTGTTTCCCTGAATTCGTATTCCTGCCGGTATATGAAACTGTAGTGAATTGTTTCTGAAGTAATCAATCTCGGCAAATCTTTCCCAATCCCTGCCGTCAAAATCATTAACATAAATTCCGGTTGCTGGATCAAAAAGATTTTTGGGATCAGTAGTTAATACCAACACTGGTAACGTGTGGTTAGTATTTAAAAGATATGTCTTTGTAATAATTTCACTGGGTAATGTATTTCCGTTAAACGATCTTGCTTTAAAAACTAAAGCAGAATTAATATTAACGGGGCCCGAATACTTTGTTGATGACTCCGTTGGATCTGAACTATTAATTGTAAATCTGATTTCATCGGTAATATTTTTCGGTGTAACGGTTATGGAAGTGCTGCCCAGGTATAAACCTGATTCCGGCTCAACAACCGGAGGTTTTGTATTTCCTTTATAACCCGGCTTGTTTAATCCGCCCGGAGAAAAATCAACCATATAAAACCAATCCGCACTGCCGTCCGGGTATCTTCCGTAAGAAATATCCCTGAATTGATTTTTATATATTAAACTGTCAATCACAGTAAATCCATCTTTGCCTATTAGAAATATTGCTTCGCTTTCATCATCAAGTTTGAAATCTGTATGGTTAGCACCTCTTCCGGGTTTGCCATCTGCAATTAAAACAATAAATGCTTTAGGGGGAATTATAGTTTTATCCGGCCAACCTGCAGGCACCTGCCAAAGGTTATTTTTATCTTTATCATCACTTAAATAATAACCGGCTAAATCAACCGCATAATTTTCCGGGTTATAAATTTCAATCCAGTCTTCATATTCACCTTCGGAGTTTTTATAACCAAGAACATTGGAAGACATTATTTCATTTATGAATAACTTCTGTCCGAACATAGATTTATTTTCTGCAAGTGAGCAGCAAATAAAAATTATCAGGAAAATTAAAAAGCTTTTTTTCATCTCCCTTGGAATTATTTAATCAATGTCATCTTCTTTACTGCGATAAAATTGCCCGCCTGCAATTTGTAAAGATAAACACCGCTTGGCAATCCACCCGCATTAAAAGTTACTTTATATTCGCCCGGAGTTTTATGTTCATTTACAAGTGTTGCAACTTCTTTTCCGAGTATATCAAAAATCTTTAACGTTACATTTTGTAGAGACGTTGCGCGCAACGTCTCTACAGGTATTGAATATTTAATTGTGGTAACCGGATTGAACGGGTTAGGATAATTCTGATGCAGAACTAATTTATCGGGATTCATACTTTCATCAGCAATTCCTGTTGATACTGTCGCTTCAAAAGTAACTTTAAACTTTCCGCCTGTACCTGCAGGGATATTTAATATTCTATTCTCAGAAACAAAATTTGAATAAAGCTGCCCATCCAATGTTACTTCTTTTATCTTAAGTCTGTCATCAGCTATCGCCAAAGGATACAGACCGATTTGCCTATCGGAATTTACCGGAGAGAATTTATAATAAAGATCCACCGGTTTATTGTTATAAAATAAATTCCCGTACAGGTAAACATAGTAACCAAGTTCAATTGAATGATACGAAGCTTTGTTCTCATTACCTTTATCTGTTCCCCACGTCTGAGCACCTCTTCTTGTCCTGTCCTGGTAAAGTTCTCCATACTGATGATCAACAAAATACTTCATTACGAAATCAAGTGTCTCATCGGCCATCTGCAGATACTTTTCATCTTTGGTTATATCGAAAAGCATTAGTCCGCATGTAATCCCCTGTTCCATCTGCCACCATGCTTTTGCGGTATCAGGATTTCCCCACATCAGCATTTGTCCCGTTAACCTGTTATAATCTTTATACGGCCCGCCGTACTGATGATCGTAACCTTTTTCCCATACATGATCCGCAAGTTTAACTGCTGCATTTAATAAAAGTGTATCGGGATTTAACTGGTAAATTCTTCCAAGACACCATGCGGTTTTAAGAACGTGCCCCATAATTGTCATTGTCTCACTGTTGTCAGGGTTCCAGTTGGAGTCATACTCTTCAACAAAACCCATCTTTTGTGCATCCATACTTTCAACAAGACGATTAAGAATATTATCGGCCACCTTTAATAATTTTTCTTTATATGCTTCATCACCCGTCATCAGATACAGATAAAGCAGATGAGTTGTTATTGCATCAACAGTTGCATTAAAACTTTTACCTGTTTTATTTGTCCAGTTGTAATTTGAATTATCGTAATAGCCGAAATAATCTTCCCTGCTGTCCCACAGTTTTGTTTCATTATTCTGGTAAGCTTTCATCAGCCATTGCAAGTCAAGCGAATCGTTTGTGGCCTCGTAGTTGGCTGCAATGCCTATCATCGCGTAATGCTGGTCGAATGCGGTTTTAGTATTTGTCTTTCCTGTCCCACCGTTTTTATCAATTATATTATACCATCCGCCGTTAGTATTGTCCCACGCGTATGAATACATAAACTGTAAAGTCTTCTCTGCCATTTCAAGGTAGCTTTCATCACCTGTTAACATAAAAGCTCTTGTATATCCATACGAGTGTCTTCCCTGCGTCTGTATTCGCTTTCTTCCGTTATCCGTGCTCGTTACATTTCCCTGCCTGTTAACATTATGATTAAACCCCCCGTTTGTATTATCATAAGCTTTAAGCCAGAACTTTGCACAGGAATCGATATAGCCGAAAACTTTTTCCGGTTGAAGCAGGTAGGGTGATTTAACCTGGTATTGCGAATATATTAAAGCAGGAAGTAAAAGCAGTAGTAGAAATTTTTTCATTAGTAGCCTGATTTTTATTAATGAATCAATTATTGGTTACGTTCAAAGATAAGGAGAAATTATTTTTTATTTCATCCTAAAAATATTAGTTAGTTATAACTGAAATAACAGACATACAATTGTTGTTTATGATTTTTTTAATGGATGTTGGTGGAACACTGAGTACACAGATCATATTGATCTTCGCAAATTCTTTATCTGTGGTTATCTGTTAAATCTGCGCTTGTCCGGCTCTTACGGATCATCTGTGTTCTTATCTCTCTCTTTACTAAAGAGTTGAAAAAACTAAATTGAAAATAAAAATAAAATTGGTAGTTTTGCATAGTTGAAAATGCACACTAATTGTCCGAGGCTTAAAATGATCGCTTTCATCGTTCTCATTTCTATTGCTGCCCTTGCTATAGGTTATGTTTTTTACGGCAGATACTTATCTAAAAAATTAATAATTGATGATAAACAGATTACACCCGCCTGCGAAATAAATGACGGCAACGATTTTGTTCCGGCTAAAGCAAGCCTTTTAATCGGCCAGCATTTCTCTGCAATAGCTGCAGCGGGACCAATAGTAGGACCAATATTAGGAGGATTATGGTTCGGGTGGATTCCCGCTTTGTTATGGATTATCCTCGGCTCAATCTTTATTGGGGGCGTACACGATTTTACAAGTCTTATCGCGTCAGTACGCCACAAAGCAACTTCAATTGCAGAGGTGCTTAAAGAATATATGTCACCCACTTCACATATTCTCTTTCTTATTTTTATATGGTTAACTCTTGTGTATGTTATAATTGCTTTCACAGATATTACTGCACAGACGTTTGTTTCCGTTTCAACTGAAAATGCTCATGGTCCCGGTGTCGCTTCAGCATCAATATTATACCTGCTGCTTGCTGTAGTAATGGGAATTCTTTTATATAAATTTAATTTCAACCTTAAGATTGCCACGGCGATATTTCTTCCTATACTTGTATTAATAATTTTATATTGCTCAAATCTTCCGCAGCCTGTAAGCAATTTGTTTTCAGGCATATCAATTAAACAATGGGATATTATTCTTTTAATATATTGTTTTGTAGCTTCACTTATTCCAATGTGGTTGCTGCTTCAACCGCGTGGTTACCTTGGCGGATGGTTTTTATATCTAACTATCGCAGTTAGTTTAATCGGTTCTTTGTTTGGGGGATTCTCAATTCAGTACCCTGCGTTTAATCTTGACGGTTTCGCAAGTCTTTCTAATAATAAAATGATCTTCCCTATGCTCTTTATTACTATTGCCTGCGGTGCATGTTCGGGCTTTCATGGAATAGTTAGTTCTGGTACAACATCAAAACAATTAAAGAAAGAATCCGATGCTAAAACGGTTGGTTACGGCGGAATGCTTCTGGAAGGACTTGTAGCGGTTCTTGCACTTGGTACAGTAATGATGCTTGCGAAAGGAAGCGACGCACTTAAGGGTGATCCCAATATGATCTATGCTAACGGCATTGCAAATTATCTTGCTCTTATCGGTATTGATTATAACATAGCTATATCATTTGCTCTTCTCGCATTCTCGACATTCGTATATGATACTCTTGACGTCTGCACAAGACTTGGAAGATATATCTGCCAGGAATTATTCGGCCTTAAATCAAAATCCGGTGCAGCGCTTGCTACTTTTATTACTCTACTTTTACCATTTATTTTCCTTATGGCTGCAAAAGAAAAAGCATATCTTGTTGCATGGCCAATATTCGGAACAACAAACCAGTTGCTCGCAAGTCTTGTATTACTTTCCGTAGTTGTATGGCTTGTTAAAACAGGAAAGAGATCTTTCTATGCAGTTATACCAATGATTATAATGATAGTTATGACATTGTGGTCATTATTATTAATGATTATTCCATTCATTAAAACTTTCCCTGAATTCAACGGAGTAGATTCAACAGGAATGATAGGCGGCATAAGCGGAATAGCAATGTTTATTCTAAGTCTCTTTATAATTGTTGAAGCTTTTAATGTGCTTGTAATAAAAAGGAATAAACCGGGAAAGGTAGGCGTACAGCAATCATAACAGACTGCTTGTAATGCGATGGTAATTCGATTGTCAACCAATTGTCATTTATTGTAATTCAGATGAAGCGAAGGCTAAGTGAAGAATTGGAAATTGGTTATTGTGAGTTGGTTATTGAACATTTTATGGATTGTAATTCA
>CAZIDB010000076.1:10122-15467 GCA_964537965.1 uncultured Melioribacter sp.
GTCCTTGCATTCTTGCAACTTTGCGTGGTTGTATTGCTGAATGGTTGTAATTCAGTAGTAATTCGATTGTGACTCAATGGCAATTCGATTGAAATTATTTCACTTCTCACTTTTGACTTTTTACTTTGCAACAACTAACGTCTCTGGTTTCTAATTCCAAACTTTCGTTTTTGGATTTCCGGTTACTGATTTTTCTTTAACAGAATTTACACTTTCCAATTTTTCAGATTAATCTGCCTGGCAGATTCCTTTTAAATGATAAAAGATTCATTTACTATTAGAATCAAATTAAATATCTTAATTCCAGATTTTTTATAAAATTAGCAGAATGGTCATGGCAAACTCAATAATAGTAAAGAAAGCATACGAATTTGTTTCTGATTTACTTCAAAACAAATTATCTGAGAAAATTGTCTATCATAATTTTACTCATTCAAATGAAGTGTTTGAAACCACAAAGAAATTAGCGGACGAGTCGGGCTTGAATACAAGCGAAACAGAAATTGTTTTACTTGCTGCACTATTCCACGATAGCGGCTACACGGTTAAACGCGAAGAACACGAAATTATTAGCTCTGAGATTGCTAACGAATTTTTAACCGCACAAAATTACCCGGCTGATAAAATTGAGAAAGTTAAAAGCTGCATTGTCGCATCCAGAATTCCCCAGCAGCCAAAAGATTTACTTGAGGAAGTTGTATGCGATGCGGACTTAAGTCACTTTGGTAAAAAAAGCTTTTTTGAAAAAGGTGATTTGCTAAGAGTTGAACTTGAACAGTCTACAGGAAAAACATATACTGATTTTGAATGGTTAAAGAACAGCCTTGACATTATGATTGGAAATCCTTTCAGGACAAAAGCGGCAAAAGAAAATTTTGGAAAACAAAGAACAGAAAACCTTCTTAAACTTCAAAAGAAACTCCGCAAAAAAACTGAAGAACAGACATTTGATTTATCAAAACTTGAGATACAGAAAGAGAAACTTGAGCTAAAGAAAGAAAAACAGCTTAAGCCGGAACGCGGCATTGAAACAATGTTCAGAATAACCGCTACTAACCATTTAAGACTTAGCGGCATGGCAGATAATAAAGCCCATATAATGATTAGCGTGAATACAATTCTTCTTTCAATCGTTATTTCTGTCCTTGTAAGAAAGCTTGATGCTAATCCCCATTTAATTATTCCCACTATGATTTTACTTATTGTAAGTTTATTGACAATTGTATATGCCGCAATTGTTACCAAACCCCAGGTTACTTCCGGTACTTTTACTGCGGACGATATAAAGCAAAAGAAAGCTAACCTGCTTTTCTTCGGCAACTTCTTTAACATGAACCTTAGTGACTTTGAATGGGGAATGAAAGAAATGATGAACGATAGCGAATACCTTTACGGAAGCATGATAAAAGACTTCTATTACCTTGGAATAGTTTTAGGGAAAAAATATAAATACCTTAGAATTTGCTACAACATTTTTATGTACGGAATGATTGTGGTTATTGCAGCTTATGTTATTGCAATTTTAACTTATCCTAATTCAACTGTCATCGACCTAAATTAAGAGAAACGATTTATGAAAACTATTTGTCTTGTAAGGCATGCAAAATCAAGCTGGAAAGAAATGGGAATGAGTGATGAAGAGCGCCCGCTTAACCACCGAGGCAAGCACGATGCACCATTCATGGGTAAGCTGCTTAGGAAGATGAAAGTGTACCCTGACTTAATTGTGTCAAGCCCTGCGGCAAGAGCTTTAACAACAGCAAAAATATTTGCCGAAGAACTTGATTACCCGGAAAAAGAAATTCAGGTTGAAAGAAGTGTTTATCTTGCGGATGAAAGTGAACTGTATAGTTTAATTGAAGAGTTGGATGATGAACTTGAATCGGTCATGATTTTCGGACATAATCCGGGACATACATATTTCCTGAATAAAATATCAGGAGAAGCCATTGATAATATGCCCACCTGTAGCATTGCAGGTGTAGAGTTTGATGTTGACAAATGGAATATGATAAAGAAAACAAAAGGACAGTTAAAATTCTTTGAGTATCCTAAAAAATATTTTAAATAAGGTTAAGCTACTGACGAGTTAATTTTTATAGCACCCATATATTACTAAACTTTTGAGCCCACAATGAATAACAGGAAATTTTTTATCCGGGATTTAAGCTGGCTTTCATTTAATTACAGAGTTTTACAGGAAGCCAAAGATCCGTCCGTACCGCTTTATGAAAAGATAAAATTTATAGCAATCTTTTCATCTAACCTTGATGAATTTTTCAGGGTAAGGGTTGCTTCAATTAAAAGTTTACTTAACCTGAAAAACAAGACACAGAGAAAGCTGCAGTTCGATCCGAAAATTTTATTAAAGAAAATTACAAAGACGGTTTATAATCACCAGGAAGAGTACGGTAAAATATGGCGGGAAATTATTCTGCCGCAGTTAAACCAGAATAATATTTTTCTTTTAAAGGATGTTGATATAACCGAAGAGCAGAAAGAATCTATGCGTGAAAATTTTAATGAGAATGTTCTTCCATATCTTCGCCCAATGATACTAATGAAGAAGAGGGTTGCGCCGTTCCTTCAGAACAGTTCGCTTTATCTTGTAGTCCGCTTATCTCAAACAAAATCAGACAGCCTTAAGAATAAGATTAAAACAAGTTATGGCTTGGTAGAAGTACCTACGCAGCACGCAAAAAGATTTGTTGTAATGCCGGATCAGAATAAACATTGCATTTTATTTATTGATGACCTGATCAGAATATACCTGCCGGAAGTTTTTCCCGGCTTTAAAGTAGAAGCTGCCTATGAAATAAAACTTACACGCGATGCGGAATTATATATTGATGATGAATTCTCTGGTAACCTGCTTGAAAAAATAAAAAAAGGTTTGGGCAAACGTAAGACCGGTCCCCCGGCAAGATTTCTTTTTGATAAAGATATGCCGAAAGAGATGCTTAAGTTTTTGCGCGACTGTTTCCAGATTGAAAAGGAAGATGCTGTTCCCGGGGGAAGATACCATAATATGAATGACCTTTTCACTTTGCCATTACCAAAGAAAGAAACGCTTGAGGATGTGCCTCAGCCACCAACATATAAAAAAGAACTTGAAGGGCATCCGTTTCTTTTTAATTCAATTAAAGAAGGAGACCAGTTATTAACTTATCCTTATCAGAGATATGATTATGTAATTCGTTTTCTTAAGGAAGCAGCCGCAGACCCGCAGGTGCAGGCAATTAAAATTACTTTGTACAGAACGGCAAAGAATTCCGGTGTGATAAGGGAATTGATTAACGCTGCAAAGAATAACAAAGATGTTACTGCGTTTGTAGAATGTAAAGCACGCTTTGACGAGGAATCAAATATTCATTGGGCAGAAGAGCTTGCAGCAAACGGAGTAAAAGTTTTGTACAGCTTCCCGGGAATTAAAGTACACTGCAAACTTTGCCTTGTTTACCGCAAGGAAGATGAGCAGATAAAAAAATACGCTTACCTTGCTACAGGAAATTTTAACGAGAGCACTGCAAAAATTTACAGCGATAATGGCATGTTCACTGCCGATAAAAGACTTACCGATGATGCCGAAAAAGTTTTTGAACATTTAACAACTCAAACCAGAGAGATAGAGTTTGATCATCTTCTTGTAGCGCAATTTAACTTAAGAGAAAAACTGTACGAGATGATTGATAACGAAATTGCAAATGCCAAAGCGGGAAAGAAAGCCTCAATCATTTTAAAGGTAAACCATATTGAAGACAGAAAGATGATTGCCAAGCTTTACCAAGCTTCCTGCTCCGGAGTTAAGATACAGATGATAGTAAGAGGAATCTGCTGTTTGATTCCCGGCGTTAAAGATTTAAGTGAGAATATAAAAATTACAAGCATAGTTGACAGATACCTTGAACACTCAAGAGTTTTCATTTTCCATAATGACGGAAAAGAGAAATACTATCTTGGTTCTGCAGATTTAATGGTAAGGAATTTAAGCAGAAGAATTGAAGTAGCTTTCCCTGTCTATGATAAGAAAATTCAAAAAGAAATAAAGAAGATTATCTCAATTCAACTTGGAGATAATGTTAAAGCAAGAGTGATTAATCAGATACAGAACAATCACTATAAAAAAGCCAGAGCGGAAGAAGCGGTTCGTGCCCAAACAGCAATTTACGAATTGTTAAAACCGAAGACAGAAGCAGAAGACTAGAAAATTTTATTCAATTAAAACGTAAACCCATACACAGCGTACACTCCCCAGTCCTCGTAGGATTTTGCGTACGATGCGCTGAACGTAATATCACGGTTAATAATTGATGCCCAGACTCCTGCACCTACCGATGAATGCCACTTTTCAGAATGCTCGCCATTCATAAACACTCTGCCTGTTTCAGTAAAAGTAGTTAAGCCAATTGCAGTTGGAACAACAACATTAATCTTTGTTACATAAAAACGCAGTTCGACATTTCCAAGCAAAGACGCTTCACCTGCAAACCTCTGCCTGTCAAATCCTCTTAATGTTTCTGTACCTCCAAGAAAAGCTGCTTCATAAAACGGATAATCACCAAACAGCTTTTCACCTCTTGCTCTTAAAGCAAGCACCCAGCTTGTAATAAAATTAAAAGGAATATAAGTTTTTGCGTCAAGTGCAAGCTTAACAAATTCTTCATTCCTTCTAAGCAGCTCAGGATTTACACTGCTCTTAAAATCCAGCACATATCCATTAAGCGGAGAGACAATATTATCGCGCGTATCATAAATTGCCTGGACAGAGAGATTGAGGAATGAATTTTTATCTATTCCAAACGGGCTAAGTTGTTTAATCAGCCTGTCATCCCTTGAATTACCAAAGTGAGAACGCTTAGAGTTTAAGTTCTCTACGTGCGTATACTTTACATTTGCCTCTGTTATAAGAGTAAAATTTTTCAGAAGGAAAAATTTAATCTGGGTTGCTAGTCTCACTTCTTCAAATTCAGCCTTGTAGTAATCATGGTCTACAAGGTAAGCTTTTCTTTGTGTTTGATTTCCGAACCCGTAAAAGTTTGAGATTGAAAGTTCTGAGCGCATAATATCAAAACCTATTGAAGCATTTTTAACCGCGCCGAAAATCTCTCCGTTGAAATCTAACATATAACTATTAATTCGGGTGGCATAAGCTGCATATGCCTGAAGCCTGAAAACATAAGGCTCAATTTTATAACCGAATTTATAAAGAATTGGTCCGCCTCCAATAAGAACACCTTCATCGGTTTCATAATTTGCCATTGGTCCAAACTTCCAGTCAAATCCCCAGTCTCTTACAGCCGGCTCATATTTTTCAGAATAATCTTTTGGTTTGGGATATTTATCCT
>CAZIDB010000076.1:15567-19094 GCA_964537965.1 uncultured Melioribacter sp.
TCAATTCGTAGTTCTTCTGTTTCATTGTAATTAAAAATTCTATGCAGGAAAGGAATATCTTTTTTCTTCCGGTTCTTTTTCAAATCGTAAATTGATACTTCTACTTCATCATCGTTCAGTCTTTTTATTTCGGCAAACTCATCCTTGTTGCTACCTCTTAAATCAACATAAGTAAAAACAAGTTCATAGTATTCTTCGGAAGCTTCAATTAATCTTTCTCTTCTTATTTTAAGATTTGTAATAAGATAATCCCCCGCGATGTTAAAATATTCTTCCGGCAGTTGTTTAACTGCATTTGTTATTACTTTATCAGTCAGATGTGAATAGACAAATCTTGTAACGGAATCCCATTCCACTTTTGTAATTGTTGTAAACAATCGCCTGTCTAAAAATCTGCCGGACCAGGTAAGGTCTTCAATTTCAGGATAATGATCGCTGAAACCTTCAAGCTGCGGAACAGCAAGCTCTGCAATTTGCGGAAGAAAACCATCAAGTTTGCAAAACGCCTGATCGCGGTCGCGTGGAATCGGGTACCAGATTTTCTTTCCGTCTTTTTTATATCTTGCCCACCGCCATTGATCCGTATGCCTGTCCCAGTCGCACATAAACATATCCATCAATCTGGATTTAAGATAGTCGGTGGCAGCAACACAATTTTCATTATCATCTTCAAGCTTATCAAAGAAAGTAAAGGTATCCTCAATTTTATCTGCGCCGGCAAATCCAACAGAATCATCATCAGACTTTGAAGGGTGCTCTTCAATTATACCAAGCAGGTTTGAAAATTCATTCCTGAACTCACCAAGCTTTTCATCTTCCGCTAGATAGACAATTTTCGGTTGAGCATTTAACACTCCAACTGCATTAAGTAAAGGTGAAGCGATAATTGCTGATAACGGGTTTGATGAACTTATCTGATCCTGCAGCACATCAGCAACCAATGATTGTTGTAATTCGGTTGGAAGAACCTTAGACGGATCCTTGTTTATGGAACGGAATTTATAAATCTTTCCGTCATTTCCTTTAAAGCGAAGTGATTTGGTTTGAAAGCCTCCACCTTTTTTATAAGGAGTAAGTCCGCCTGCAAAAGTATTAAGATCAAGCACTTCAACTTTAACCGGAGTAGCCCACAATTCCCGCCAATGTTCACCAAAAAATATTTCATGGAACCAGCCTGCTTTATATTCGGAACCAGGGGCAATTGTAATATATTTCTTTGCAGAATCTTTGCCCGCCGAATAAGCTGAGACGGAATGGAACGGGATAAAGAGTAAGAGTAAGAATAAGAGCAAGAAAGGATTAAACAGAAAAATATTTTTGAATTTGCTCTTCAACATCTTAACCCAAAAAGAATTAGTTCAGCCAAACAGAAAAAATATCTTCACTTTCTTTCCCATCATTTACAGGAATGATAACATCAAGTTTCATTCGTCCGTTCTTTAACAAATCAATTCTCATATAACCTGAATCATCATATGCAAAGATAGTATTTTTACCTGTCGTTAAACTTCTTATCCTTGCTGCAAGACCGCCGCCGCTCACAAGCATCAGGTAATTATTCATTTGTAATACCTGCATCGAGTGATCATGCCCGGCGGCAACCGCGACCGGAGAATATTTTGTATAAATACTATCTAGCCTACTTGCCATTCTCTTATAAACCGAAGAGGACATATCCTGGCTTGTAATTCCAAGGTTTCTTGCAAGCGGATAAAGCGAACCGATAACGGGAAGTGGGATCCACAATTCTTTAACAAACGCTCTAAGCGGAAACAGATGCGCTTCCCAGCTAAAGAATCCTCCATGTTCACCATACGAATCAACCGGGTGATGAGCAAGAACCAAAACTTTTCTGTTGCCTGCGCTTTTAAATGCAGCTTCAATATTTTTATAAACTTCATCTTCGCTTTTAGAAGAACACCCATCTGATGACCTGTAGCGGTAGTCCTGTAGTATCCATTGCGAATCGAAGATAATAATTCTAAGATCATCTTGCACATCAATTATTTCCGGGCCGGGGCATGCGTTATTTGGCAGCAAAGAAATCTTTCCATTTGATTTTTCCTCAACATATTTTTCCTGTCTTCTTACTGCATTGGTCCCGTCTTTGCCCCAGTAATCCCAATCGTGGTTGCCGGGAATAAAATATCCTTTTGAATTACTCTCAAGAATAACCTTCATCTGCTCGTCAATTCTTCGTTCCATTTCCTTCCTGTCGGCATCATCTTCTTTCTGCATACCGAAATCATAGATATTATCACCGAGGAAGAAAATCATTTTTTCCGGTACTGGATTTTCAGATGCATCTTTCTGAAGCGATGCTAAGGATGGTTCCTGTTTACTTGCCGAAGGATCGCCCACATCACCTAGAAGATAAATTGAAGCGGCAACTTCACTTTGTTCATTCCGATCAGCCCTTGTAAATTTTATTTCATCATTTATAAAAACACCGCTAACGCTGCAGCCTGTTAACATCAGAGCAGCATAGTTCAGCAGGGTCAAGGTAAGAATTTTATGTTTCATTTGTAATTTATTTCCCGAGAGGATATTTTGTAATTGATCCAACTGTTTTCCCTTCGTCGCTTATCAACAAAGTCTTGTCCGGTAAAAAAGCAATTCCTTCCGGCTGCTCATGGATATGTCTGGGTAATTTGGAAAGTGCTATCACTTTATCATCAGGAGTAACTTCAACTATTCCGTTATCATTCGCAGAGATGATAAAAAAACTGCCCGATGCAGGATTTTTAGAAATGCCGGATGGTTTAAAATCTTTTGTCCCGATTTTTCCGGTTATATATTTTATCGGCAGGACAAATCTTGGTTTCTTATCAAGCTTATTCGAAGCTAAAGAAAATGAATAGCAGGTTCTGTAGCCATTATAACCATTGCCCGGGTAATCTTTACAGGCAAGAATAAGTGAATTGGTTTCATCATCGTAGCACATTCCTTCAATATTGTAGCTTGCGGTCAGTCCGGTTTCGTATCTTTTATAATCTACCGAACCCTTATCTCTTCCTTCAGTAAACTCAATTAAATATCCGTCGCTGGTTATTAGATAAAATTTCTTATCAACTATCTCTATGTCTTCAAAATCTCCCTTTAGGGCTTTTTTGCCTACAGAAAAAGATTTAATTATTTCTCCACTGTTAACATCAATCTGGCATACAACTGCTCTTTCATCGTTATGTGCAAATACTCTTCCGTCCTTAGTTACTGCCATACCGGAAATTTCTTTAAGGCCTTTCGGCAGTTTTACTGATGAAGCATTTTTATTCTGAATATTATAGCGATAAAGAATCGGTGATTCTTCAATTCCATTTAAATGAAGAAAAAGCAATAATGTTATTAATAAGGATACCATATCAGTCCATTTATTTTTTTGCTAAAAGTATAGGATTGAAATTTGAAAAGCAAGAGTGAAGAAAAATAGAACACATACGGAGAGGTAGTTGAATAACAAATTAATACATCATCCCGAGCGGAGTCGAGGGATGATCTTCACTGATCTGATCTGTGTAAATCATAAC
>CAZIDB010000077.1:0-18957 GCA_964537965.1 uncultured Melioribacter sp.
AGATAACTGCAGGCCATTTGAATATGCGTGGAGCATTGCCATCGACTCATCAGGTTGAAGTTTATCCGTATTAACCACATTAAAAACTTTTGCGGTTGCCTTTACTAAACCCTCACCGTTGTTATTCATGAAGTAAAGAGTATCTCCTTTAAATACTCTTTCGTAAGGGAGTTTTCTGCCCATTGCACCGCGCAAAATTATCTTTTTAGATCCTGCTAAAATCCTATCCATCTCTTTGGAAGCAGCTTCAACATAAACGATATGATCCATCTGAACTCTGGAATAGTTTGTTTAATTAAAACCCACGACAAACGTCGTGGGCTATTTTGATAATCTATTATTTCAATAAGTTTTCCTGGAGGAACAGATAGACAGCATATGTCATAAAATCGCGGTTAGTTTTTTTCTGGAAACCATGACCCTCATCTTTTGCGAGCATATACCACACCTGGCTTTTATTCTCACGCATCTTAGCAACCATTTGTTCTGCTTCAGTAACCGGAACGCGCGGGTCATTTAACCCCTGTATTACAAACATTGGTTTGGAAATTTTATCTGCATTATTAAGCGGTGCGGTTTTTTCAAGGAACTCCTTTATTTCCGGAATCCGTTCATCACCATATTCAACTCTTCTTAAATCTCTTCGATAGGATTGCGTGTTATTTAAAAATGTATTGAAGTTGCTTATGCCTACGATATCAATTCCGCATTTCAGTTTGTCATTGTAATGAAACATTGAAGCAAGCACCATGTATCCACCGTATGAACCGCCGAAAACACAAACACGGTTTGCATCAAGATCCGGCTGTGTTTTAATCCAGTTTAATAATGCACCAATATCCTGCACAGATTCTTCCCGCTTTAACCAGTTGTCTAATGCAACATAAGTTTTTCCGTAGCCTGTAGAACCCCGAACATTTGGACCTATAACTGCAATACCCATTTCATTTACAAGATATTGTGTGGATGAAGAGAACCCAGGCTGGAATTGTCCTTCCGGTCCACCGTGGATATTAATTAAAACCGGTGCGGGTTCTTTTTTATTTGTTGGCTTATAAATAAATGCTGGAATTAATCTTGGGCTATTGTCAATCATATCAAAAGTAGGGTAATGAATTAATTCCGGTTCAACAAAATTATCGGTGTTCAATCCGCCAACTTCGCTGTATGTCCATCTTTCAAGCGAGTAATCTTTCAGGTTGATGGAATAAATATCTCCCGGCGTTTTTGATGAGTTAACTGTAAAACCAAGTTTATCACCATCTTTGTTAAACTCTAAGCTGTACACAGAACCTAATGGTATATTTTTTACAGGGCTATACTGAAAGGTCTTTGTATCCATCAGGTAAAGTTTAGAAATGCCGTCTTCGTTTGCTGTAAAAGCAAGCTTATCGCCTTTTTCTGATATAGTAATACTTTCTACATCCCACTTTATTTTTTTGGTAAGGACATTTATTTTCTTATCTGCAAGGTTATAATATTTAAGCTGCTGGAATTCGCTGCCTTCGTCGGAAATAAAATAGATGCCTTTTCCATCTTTAGACCACAGCGCTCCACCGTAAGCAATTTTCTCAGCGGAAGGATTTATCTCTTCGAGTTTTTTAGTCGTTAAATCGAAGATATAAATATGCGACTCATTTGCGGAAATGTACTTGGCTGCAAGAACCTTTGTATTGTCAGGTGACCAATCGGAAACACCCCACGCACCGCCTTCGGCAATCAGCAATTCTTCTTTACCTGTTTTAAAATCCATCAGGTAAATATCTGTATCAGTTCCGTTCCTTTTAGTGCTTGAGTATGCAAACTTGCTTCCATCGCTTGTCCACAAACCGCCGGTGTTTCTTGATTTACCGTCTGTAAGCATTTTATATTCACCGGTCTTAAGGTTGAATGAATATATCTGGTAGAATTCTCCGCCACCTACATCTTTAGAAAACAGAAACGTTTTACTATTAACATCGGGGCAAACAGAAACTCCCGAAACGGGTTCGGGGAAAAATGTTAATTGCTTCCTTGCACTGCCAGGTTTTTCAACAAGATGAATCTGCGAAGTTTCTCCAAACCTGGTTGAAATTAATATTCCGCTATCATCCGGCAGCCACCCGTTAAAGCTTGCAGCACGTGTACTTTGGTATTGAAAAACTTTATCAATAAGTTGCTGTGGAATATCCGGTACGTTTTCCAGTACAAGGTTGCCGGTTTCCTTTTTTTCAATTTGTGAAAATAATTGGAATGAGTTTGTAAAAATTACTATGAGTAACAGGATAAATGTCCGTTTCATGACCTCACCTTATTTAACAGGTCAAAAATATGAAATGAATTATGAAGAGAAAAGGAATGTGAAATTTTATTTTGCCCGGCTTGAATTTTAATTCACGGGCGTTTATCTTAAGGCCGGAAGCAACAGAAACTGTGTTAAATTTTAAAAATGCCGGAGATTTATAAACTTCAATATTATTAATGAATAAAAGAATTCTCATATCTTTCATAATTCTTTCTCTTATTTCCTTCAAAAGTTCTTTCTGCCAGAAAAGTATGGCAGACAGCCTGGAAAGAAAATTAATAGATTTAAGCGGTAAAGAAAAAATTGATGTTCTTAATATTCTTTCCGATAAGTATAATTACATTGATACCAAACGCGCAATTGAATTTGCAAACCAGGCTATTTCTCTTTCACAAAAAATAAATTATCAGATTGGTCTTGGCGAGGGTTATGCAAATTTAGGATTCAGCTATATTAATTTTGATAATGATAAAGCAATTAAGTATACAAATCAGGCTTTAAATATCCGTAAAAAAATAAATGACAGAACGGGAATAGCAAGTTCCCTTAACGTTCTTGGAATAATTTATTATTACCGGGGAGAATACCTAATATCAATCGACTACCACCTGCAATCGCTTAAGATAAGAGAAGAAATTGGTGATAAAACCAGGCTGGCAACTTCTTATAATAACATTTCTCTCGTATATATTGCACTAAAGAATTTCGAAAGCGCTTTGGATTATCTTAACAAAGCATTGATTGTAAGAATCGAGACAAACAATAAACCCGGCATTAGCATTATTAAAGATAATATAGGCGCGGTGTACAGACTGATGGGGAAATATGACCAAGCGCTTGAACAGTTTGAAGAAGCTCTGAAACTAAGCAGGGAACTTGGCTATGTAAAGAACGAAGCAAATGCTCTTTACAACATTGGAAGAATAAATCTTGCAAAGAAAAATTATTCAGAAGCAGAAACACATTTAAACGATGCGCTGAAATTATATGTTGATCACGGGGATAATAACGGAATAGCAAACGTCGAAACAAGTCTTGCCGCTCTGTACAATGAGCAAAAAGATTATGAGGGTGCAATTAAACATGCCCAAAACGGATTGGAAAAGGCGACCGAGATAAATTCGATGGATAACATTGCTATCTCGGCAGATATACTCCGCTCTGTTTATGAGATGAAAAATGATTATAGAAGCGCTTACAAGTATCTTACTTTGCAGAAATCCATACAGGATAGTCTGAAGAGCGATGCAAAACTTAAACGTATTAATAAACTTGAACTTGATTATAAAATTGAGCAGATGAAAAAGACGCAGGAAATTGAGCTAAACAGGCAAAAATTTCTTAATTATCTGCTAAGCGTAACTGCATTATTTATCCTGGTTGTTTCATTAATGATTTTGTGGGAATACCGTAACAAAAGGAAAAGGAATGAACAATTAAATGAACTGAACACAAAGCTGCAGCAGCTAAACTCAACTAAAGATAAATTCTTTTCTATTATAGCACACGATTTGAAAAACCCGTTTAATGCAATTTTAAATTCTGCCAAACTTATGCAAAGTGATTATGATGGATTCCAGAAAAAAGATCATCTTCAATTCCTTGATATAATTATAAAATCATCTTATGCGGCTTATAATCTTCTTGAGAATTTATTGCTGTGGGCAAGGTCCCAACGCGGCAAAATCAAAATAGAAAAGACTAATTTTAAAATAGCTGATGCAGTTAATGAAAGTATTCAGCTTGTTTTACAGGAAGCTGCAATAAAGAATATTGAAGTGAACAACCGTGTTTATGCGGGCGATACGGTATATGCTGATTATTTTACAACAAGCACTGTTATAAGAAACCTGCTCTTTAACGCAATAAAATATTCTTCCGCAGGCAGTGAAGTGGATATTATATGTTCACATATAAACGGTAAACTTCAGGTGGATATCAAAGATAAGGGGATTGGCATTAACGAGGAAGATTTGAAAAAACTCTTCAGGATTGATGTAAACATCAGCAGGAATGGAACTGCAGGAGAGAAGGGGACGGGATTAGGATTAATTATCTGCAAGGAATTTATTGAAGCCAACGGTGGAAAAATATGGGCTGTTAGTAAATTAAATGAAGGAAGCACTTTCAGTTTTACTCTGCCAATAGAAAAACAAGTATAGTTTATTACAGTGAAGTATTCTTTATCGCTGAAATGAAATCCGCAAGTCTCTTTTCGTCAAGTGATCCGTTTGTTCTAACACCGCTGCAGATATCCACGCCAAACGGCCTGACCAGTTTTAAACCGTCGCTAACGTTATCAACATTAAGGCCGCCTGCTAAAAAAACAGGAATGTTTACCGCCTCTACAATCTGCCTGCTAATTTCCCAGTTATGTGTTCTTCCTGTTCCGCCTAATTCTTTTACGGAAAGTTTTGGATTGCCGGAATCCAGCAGCAAACCATTGCAATTTTTAGAAGCGTCAAGCGCTTCCTGAATATTTTCTTCATCCCATACGTGAATTACCTGTACAATAGAAATTCCCGGCAATGCTTTACGTAACCGGTTGTGCTGTTCAGGTGTTAATCTATCGCAGAGCTGGATTGTATTTGTACAACATCGTTTCTGCTGTTCTATAATTTCATCAACATCTGTTTTGCTTGTAAGAAGAAATGATCCGACAGAAGGGGGAATTGTTTTTGCAATTTCGGTAATCTTCTCTTCTGTAATTACCCCGGGTCCGCTTGGCATTTCGGAAACTAATCCAACGGCAGAAGCCCCAAGTCTTATTGCCATCTCTGCTTCTTCATTGCTGCTTATGCAGCAGATTTTAATTCTTGTGTAAGTTGATTTATACATAGTTCAAAAATAATATTATAAAAAATATAATGAAGAAGTTTTTGCAAACAACTATAAATTATTCCAGCAAGGAAAAGTAATAATGAAATTTTATTTTTATAATCCTAAAGTCCCTTCCCAGCCAGAGGCTGGTAAACCTTTGGGAAGGTCCGCCTGCGGCGGATTAGGGATGGCCTTTAGTTTAAAGTTTTATAAGTAAACCACCAGTCGTAACCTTCAGTAACGTTAGCTCTTTTTTCTGCTTCAACAATATCTTTAGGCGGTGGAATGATTACCTTCTCACCAATCAATTCATTGTTAGGCCAGTTTTCCGGCATGGCAACTTTATTTTTATCTGCAACCTGTAATGCTCTCAATGCCCTCAAGACTTCATCTATCTGCCGTCCGACTTCCTGTGGATAATAGATCATTAATCTTATTGTGCCCTCTGGATCTATCAGGAATACTGCGCGGACTGTATTTGTTCCTTTGCCTGGATGAATCATTCCGAGTTTTGATGCAACCTTGCCCATGTCATCTGCAATAACAGGAAAAGGAATTTCTACACCAATCTTTTCTTTAATCCATTGTACCCATTTGATATGTGAAAAAACCTGGTCGATTGATAAGCCGACAAGCTCCGCATTCAATTTTTTAAATTCTTCATTTCGTTTTGCAAAGGCTACAAATTCTGTTGTGCAAACCGGTGTAAAATCTGCCGGGTGACTAAATAGTACAATCCATTTTCCCTTATAATCTTTGCTTAAGTTGATTATTCCTTTTGTGGTCTGTACTACTAATTCGGGAAGTTTTTCTCCCAACAAGGGGATACCGGTTCTCGGTTCACTCGTTTCCATTATTTACTCCTTTCTTTTTGTTAGTTAGATGAAACAACAATTATTTGATTCTAACAACAGAACAAGGATTAATAACGAATAGTTTATTTTGCGAAATATTTTTCAGATTCAATTAAGCTATCTCTTAATCACAAATAAATAATATCCTCCTGTTTATGAATTAATGAAAGGAATGTAAGCAGGTAATCCCTGAGATGACGTGTTATTAAAAAATTCTTTCTTATATGTTCGCGGCCGTTTAGTCCAAGCCTTTGAGCATACTGCTTGTTTTGTAAAAGCTGCTTTAATGCAAATGCTGTACCTTCAATTGAATGCGTAAGAAGTCCTGAATATTTATTGGCAATCTGCAAAGGAATTCCTCCAACAGAACTTGCAATTACCGGCTTTGCTTTCCATAATGCTTCTGCAACGGTTAAGCCAAATCCTTCCTTTAGGGATTTCTGAAGAACAACAGAAGAAGCGCGCTGGAGGGCATTAATCTCAATATCGCTTGCCGGTGGAAGCAGTAAAAGAAAAATATCCGGGTCGTTGTTTACAACTTCACGCACTTCGGCTAAAACTTTTGCACCTTCAGGGTCATCGGTTGCTTCGCCACCCGCAAGAACAAGCTGGCAGTCAATATATTTTTTTACCTGCTGAAAAACCTTAACAACACCCACAGGATCTTTCAGATAATCAAAGCGGGAAATCTGTGTTACAATCGGTCGCTTCTTATCAATTTGAAATCTTTCCAACACCTCATCAATTGTTTCCTGCGGAAGGTCTTTGTTCTTATTGCTCAGCGGATCAATTGAAGGAGCGATTAATACCTGGGGAATAGAAAGCTGCCTTGCAAAAGATGGGGCAGAAAAAACACTGCTGTCATATTGTTCAACAAAAACCTTTAGAAAATTCCATATAAATTCATCCGGATTTGAAAAATCTATATGACAACGCCAGAGCCAGTTGCCTCCCAATATTTTTTTCTTTTCGATTAAGGCGCAGGGTTGCGGGTCGTGAATAAAAATAATATCACCCGACAAATCCATTGTGGCAGCATTCATTTCATTTGTTTCCAGATAGATATCAATTTCATCCTGTGAGAATCTAACCCTCTGACCATGCAAAGCATTGTGCATCTTCTTTGTAACCTCAAAAAATTTCTCGCCTCCTTTAATAACATCCCATATTGCATTTATTCCGAGCTCACGTAAAAGCGGGATCATTCTGTTAAGAATTTCTGCAACACCTCCGCCAACAGCGGTGGAATTAATATTCCTTACAACAGCATTAGATAATCTTTCTGCATATATCTCAAGTTCATCAATACTATCACTACCAACATGAATCTCATAATCTCTAAGCTTTGGCATATTTTATCTCCTTTAATTTTTTTTCGACAAGATCAATTAAAGAGCTTCTAAGATTAGCCAACGTATGAGTATAAGGATCGATTTTATTAAACTCGTTAGCAAGCTCCTTTTCATTCAGGGAGTATTCGAGCCACATTGCAAAATCAGCAGCTCCTTTTCTTAATCTGGATTCGAACACATGGTAATAAATTGAGTATATAGATACTTTGCTGAGACAATCAGCAAACTCTTCAAGATTATAAGCTGCAAATTTTGTTGGGAAGACAAAAGTTCTTACGCTTTTAAAATGAAACTCTTCGCCAGGCGGCGAATTCTGTGTGGATAAGTCAGGGAATAATTCGATTGAGGATTCTATCTGCTTAATTATTTTTGTCTTTATCTGTTCAAGGTCTGTGAATTGTCTTATATCTATGCTTGCAATTTCTTCTCCAAGCAGCCTGTTCTGTAAAATGTTGGTTATCCAGTAAGCAAAATCGTTAGGTGGCTCCGGTGTAAGAAATTCATATTGTTCAAGGTAATGATGAGTATGATGGTATATTGAAGCCGGTGCAGCCTCTTTTATTCCTTTCAATAACTCATTAAGGTTTTTTGCTTTCTTGCCGCTAAGTAAAACAAGATTTTGCCGTGTATAAAAGTAGAAGGGATCTTTTGCGCTAAAACTCATTTTTCATTCCTTTCCTTGTAAATTGATTTAATGCTTCTGAGAAGCCGGTGTACTTCATTAGTATCTTTAACAAGATATTTTGCATTAGTCAATGAAGATTTACCTACCCTTATTGTAACTGCTTTATTTTTTAAAATCTTAAAGGCATCTTCATCGGTTAAATCATCACCAATGTAAAATATTACCGGGTTTGCTGTTTTTAATTTCAGCAACTTCAGAATTTTAAGAACTGCAAGACCTTTGTTCCATTCAACTGCCGGTCTTACTTCAATTATCTTCTTGCCGTAAGTAATTTTTAATTTACCGGAATATGGTTTAACTGCTTTCAGTATTACTTCTTTAATTAAGGGAACTGATTTTTCATTTACGTTTCTGTAATGGATTGAAATTGTAATTCCTTTGTCTTCAATTAAAACTCCTTTAAATAATTTTAATTGCTCTTTAAGTAACAGAGTTAAATTTGTTAAATGCGGAATTATCTTTTTAATTACTGGGTGGCTCCATTTTATTTTTTCTGAGTTGATATGAAAACCATGGTTGGATGCTATAGGAATATTTTTTAACCCGCTAAGGTCTTTAAGTGTTTTATAAGAGCGTCCGGTAACAATAAATACTTTTATGTATTTGTTCTGGTTTAATCCCACTAAAAGATTTTTGACTGAGTTGGAAAGAACTGCTGATGAAGGATTTTTTTTAATAGGCGTTAAGGTGCCGTCATAATCAAGAAACAAGTAAACCCGCGGCAAGCGGATAAGAAATTTCCTGATTAACTCTTTGCTGTGCCCGTTTCTTTCAAATAGATTCTTTGGAATCATTATCATGTAAGACGGGTTGCTTAACCGGCGGAGAAATTCTTAACCGTACCAATGTAGTAATAATATTGCCCGCCCATCGGTAAACATTTCTTTCGCGCAAAATCTGGCGCATCCGTCTTATCCTTTCATTTCTTTCTTTTAGTTCCATCGATAAAGCATTGTGTATAGAATCGGCAATTTCTTCTATGCTGTAAGGATTGATAATCAAGGCGTCGTGTAATTCATATGCGGCGCCTGTAAACCGGCTTAATATTAAAACACCGTCCTCGTCATCTCTTGATGCAATAAATTCTTTGGCTACAAGGTTCATACCGTCATGCAATGAAGTCACAAGACATAAGTTGGCTGCTTTATAAAATTTATTTATCTCGTCATGTTTATGGTTTGCTTTTAAGAAAACAATAGGTTTCCAGTTTTTTGTCATAAAGCGGTTATTTATACTGTCAATGGTTTCATCAAGTTCATCCATAAGATCTTTATACCGTTTGATGTGTGTACGACTTGGAGCGCCAAGTTCAATAAATGTAAACCCGCCAATATATTCCGGATACTTTTCAAGAAATCTCTCAATTCCTTTCATCCTTTCAACAATGCCTTTGGTATAATCAATTCTGTCTACACCAACTCCCAAAAATTCAGCCTGTATTCCTATCTGCTTAAAAACAGCATCCCTTTCTTTCTTCTTACTGAACGGGAGATGAAGCTCTTCATTTGATGTTTGCGGAAATGCAATGCTGATTGGGAAAGGTTTTATAAATGTTAATTCTCCGCTTCGCTCAACGGAAAACTCATCCCAGTTTATTTTTGATTCAAGGTACCTGTCCACAGTTTCCAGAAAGTTATTGCAATGAAATTGAATGTGGAAACAAACAAGATCTGCCCCCAATAACCCTATTAGTAACTCCTGTTTCCAGGGACAGATGCCAATAACTTCAGGATTAGGCCATGGTATATGCCAGAACAATGCAACACGGGCATCGGGCCTTTTGGATTTTATAAGGAAAGGTAACAAAGCAAAATGATAATCCTGGATTAATATTAACGGTTCTGTTACATCTCTTATTTCATCCAGAACAGTATCGGCAAATTTTTGGTTAACGTTCTGATAATGTATCCAGTCTTCAAGCCTGAAGATTGGCCGTGTATGTGTTATATGGCAAAGAGGCCATATCCCTTCATTTGAAAATCCATAGTAATAACCTTCTTCTTCCTCAGGTGTAAGGAAAACTCTTCTAAGAGTGTAAGCCGGTTTATCCGGTGGAACAAGCAATTTACCTTTTTCATCTGAGGTTTCCATATCGGCATCTCCGGTTCCCTGTGCAATCCAAACACCTCCTGAAGCAGTGAGCACTGGATCCAGAGCTGTTACTAATCCACCGGGCGGGATTGACCATTCGATATTACCGTCTTTTTTTGTATGCTGATAAGGTTCTCGGTTAGAAATAACAATTAAATTTTTATTTCCAATTTCATTATGAATTATCTGTTTTAATTTTTCAGTCGTTACAAACGTATCTGCTTTAGTGTTTAGTGTGTTAATATCCTTGGCATTTAGCCTGGCATTCGCAAGACTTTTTGCAAGTAGTGCAATTTCATCTGTTAAAGGTTTTAGAATATCGCCAGTAGGTATACTAACAGGGGTGTTTACCTTTCCTGCTCTTACATTTTTCATCCATTTTACCACTTGATCAATCGGACTTAATATTCTCAACTTTACAAATAAAATTGTTATAGAAATTATTAGAAAAGCCTGAACAAGAAGGAGCAAAAAATTTGTTTGCCATATCCCGGAAAGTTTACTGTCAACATAAGAAGCGTCATTTAAAATAAGCAAAGCTCCTATAGATTTTTCATTAATGATTAACGGAAAAGCATATGTGTATATCATTTTTCCTTTAACTGATATCAGGGTAGAAATGCCCAGCTTTTTTCGTATTGATTCTTTTATATGCGAACTTGAATCGTTTATAGTGGTAATAGTGTTGGGGCTTGATGTAACGGGTGTTCCAAGGCTATCATATACAATCACATCTATAAATTTTTTCTGTGATGAAAATCTTTGTATAAGGTTGTTTAGTCTTTTGGGGGATTTTGTCTCAAGCAATTCTATGGCAGAGTTTTGTAAGCCTTTGGAAAATATTATAGCCCGGTTGTTAAGATCTTCAGTTAAACTTGCTCTTTCTTTTTGTACCTGGAGATACGAAAAAATTAATGTTACCAGGGCAGTAGTTAAAATAAGAGACAATATAATTCTTGCGCTTACTTTCATTTTCAGTTTTTTATAAAAAACCTGTAATCATCCTTCTTGCAATACGCTTATAGTAAGATGTTAGGTTTTTAAAACAACCTATAAATTTTTTATTATGAGATATCTAAAGTTAAAATCAGATATTTCTGGTCACTCCTGCTTTATTGATGATTCTTGATGTAAGATAGCCAAATTCCGGATACAATTCAATTGCTTAAATTATTTAGAATTGGAAAAAGAAAACGGAGTATAAATAAGATATTTACTTATCCCTCCGTTAAGATGTTGAATGTAAAAAGTTTTTCTATTTGATTGCAGATTTTATTTTCGGAAGATCCTTTTTGGAGTAGTAACTGCATACTCCTTTTTTTGCTGCCGGGGTTAAACCCAATTCCAGGATAGCTTTTTTAACTTTAGCATCAGAAACCTTTAATTCTTTTGCGATGTTGCCGGGTGTTAGTAAATCGTTTTTTTGTTCAGCCATTGTAACCTCCTCAAAATGAAATGAAAAAAAGAAGTTGATTCGCCGGCAAATTATGAAATTTGGAAACAGGATTCCATATTAAAATAAAAATTGCCCGGTTTGCATAATGATATAAATTTGACTTATCTGAATAATGCCTGATGAATGTTGAATTATACCCGTTCTTTTCTCTTTAATCCATCAACACCTTTCAATATATTTAATCTATGAAAAAACGAATAATAAACATTTTTATCTTTATCCTTGTTTCTATGCCTGTATTGGCTCAAACAGGAGATATGTTTAACCGCTTCAGGCTGGCGCAAAGTTATGAGCAGGCAGGTGAATTTGAAAAAGCAAAAAACATTTATGAAGATCTGCTTAAAGCTGAACCGGATAACTTCCAGTTCTTTGATGCTTTGAATAAGATTTATGTTCAGCAAAAAGAATTTGATAATTCAATCATCATAATTGAAAGAAGGTTGAAATCCAATCCGCAGGATATAAATCTTAAAGGATTGCTCGGCGCAACATATTATCAGAAAGGGGATGAAGCAAAAGCATTTTCTATATGGGATGAAGCCCTGGAATCTGCACCGCAGAACATTGTTAACTACAGGATAATTGCAAACTACGCCATTGAAGAAAGGGTTTTCAACAAAGCAATAGAATATCTTTCAAGAGGAAAAAAGATTAACGATGAAAATTTTGCAATTTCTTACGAGCTGGCAAATCTCTATTCGTTGTTTATGAAATACACCGAAGCCGCGGAAGAATATTGTTCTGTTTTACAGAAGATGCCCAAACAGTTAAATATGATTCAGGGAAGGATAAGCCAGTATATAAATAAACCGGAAGCAATGGAGCCGACGATACAGGTGGTTGGTAAGTATGCAAAAGAAAATGAGAATATAAATTTCTATTCCCTGCTTGCCTGGCTTTATATGGAAAATGATCAGTTCGATAAAGCATTTGATGTTTATCTTACAATCGATTCCAAAAGTAATTCTGCAGGTATGGAATTATATAATTTTGCCGTCCGCGCTTTCCGGGAGAAACATTTTGATGAAGCATCTGAATCATATAAAAAGATAATTGACAGCTATCCTTCCTCTCCATTCTTCTTCAACGCTAAAATAGGATATGCAAAAACACTTGAAGCAACGCTTGATCAAAAAAATAATAATGAGCGTAATTCATGGAAACCATTTTATAATACTATCTACATAAACAAACAGGATTATAACGAAGTGCTTGATGCTTATTCTGATCTGATTCAGAAGAACAGAGGCACCGAAATAGAAGCTGAAGCCAGTTACAGGATTGGACTGATCAATAAGGAAAAATTTGAAAATTATGATGAAGCGGTAAAATATTTCGAAAAGGTAACAAAAGATTTTGCAATGTCTAAGTTTGCTGTACTTGCTTACAATGCTCTTGCAGAAATAAAAATATTTCAGAACGATCTGAAAAGTGCCGCTGACCTTTATACTAAAGTGCCCTCTGTTCCAAGATGTCCGGAAGAGGATAAAATACATTCCTGGCTAATGAAAGCCAAGATTGAATTCTGGAACGGAGCCTTTCAGAATTCCTTAAAACTGCTTAAGAATGTAACAAGGAATCTTTCGGATAATGACGCAAACGATGCTATTGAACTTGGGATGATTATTAATACAACAAAGAATGATTCTTTGAATCTGGTAGAATTTGCAAAAGCTGAATTATTACTTTATCAAAAGAAATTTGCCCCGGCGCTTGATATCTATACTAAGCTTTCTGCAAATGAAAATTTATTATCGGTTAAAGATAAAGCTCTAATCCGCATAGCCGAAGTTAAGATTGCAGTTGACAATTTACCGGAGGCAATAGTCTATCTGAATCAGATTGGAGAACTGAAAGAAAAAAATATTTATTCGGATTGGGCTTTGTTTTTACTAGGAAAATTGTACCAGTTCGGCATTTCCGACCTCACCAAAGCAAGGGAATCCTATGAAAAACTTCTTGCAAATTTCCCTAATAGCTTATATCTTGATACCGCACGAGAAAATATTACTAAGTTAAAAGAGAATACAAAGAATACTTTATGAACAAAAAAATAAATTCCAAGTCGGTTAAGTGCTCATTTTGCGGAAGAGACGGAAGCGAAGTGGCCAGTATGGTCGCCGGCCCGGATGTTTACATCTGTGATATTTGCGTATCTACCAGTGTAGATATTTTGAAAAATAACCTTGCGGCATACAATAACCGCTCAAAGAATGATTTGCTGCTTACACCAGTAATGATTAAGAAAAGTCTTGATGAATACGTTATTGACCAGGACAGGGCAAAGAAAGTTTTATCCGTTGCCGTTTATAATCACTATAAAAGAGTACAATCGCGTTCAACATTTTTTGAACTTGATGATGTTGAAATTGAAAAGAGCAATATACTTTTAATTGGCCCAACCGGGGTTGGAAAGACGTTATTAGCGCAAACACTTGCCAAAATTCTTGACGTTCCGTTTGCAATTGCCGATGCGACAACACTTACAGAGGCCGGCTATGTTGGTGATGATGTGGAAACTGTTCTGGTAAGATTGCTTCAGGCTGCGGATTATAACCTTGAACGCGCCCAGAGAGGAATTATCTATATTGATGAGATTGATAAGATTTCCCGTAAAAGCGAAAGCGCTTCAATTACACGTGATGTTTCAGGTGAGGGAGTACAGCAGGCATTATTAAAAATACTTGAAGGAACAGTCGCGGGTGTTCCGCCGCGTGGAGGAAGAAAGCATCCTGAGCAAAGCCTTATAAATATTAATACAAAAAATATATTGTTTATTTGCGGCGGAGCTTTTGAAGGAATTGACAAAGTGATTGCGGCAAGGATTAATAAAAATAAGATGGGATTTGGTTCGGAGCTTAGCGGCAGCCATGATATGAGCAAGGATGATTTGATTGACCTTGTTCAGCCGGAAGATTTATTAAAGTTTGGTCTGATCCCGGAATTAATCGGAAGATTACCCGTTGCTGCTCCGCTTCATTCACTCTCAAAAGAAGCGTTGAAAAATATTCTTACCGAACCCAAGAATGCAATACTTAAACAATACAAGAAATTATTCCTTATGGAAGGAATTGAACTTGAGTTTGACCCGTTTGCTGTTGATTCAATTGTTGATAAAGCAATTGAAAGGAAAACCGGCGCAAGAGCTCTTCGTTCAATCGTGGAAGAGTTTCTAACCGATGTAATGTATGAACTGCCATCACTGGAAACTGTTGAGAAATGTGTTATTACTCGCGACACAGTACTTAACGGTGAGAAACCAATTTATATTGAGGCTGACCGCAAATCAGCATAAAAAAAGTTTGATAATGGAACAAAGCTCCTTATAGCGTAGTTTTATAAGGAGCATTTTTTTTATTTGAATGAACATTTTTTTAAATGAAATTACTTAGAATAATATTCTTCTTTGCCGCTTCGGTTATCGCCGCACAATCAAAGCTGCTTATCTATATGGATTTGCAGCAGACAGACCATTTAAAAGCATACGGCATAACATTTAATTATTTAAAGGAAGGGGAAACAGGTGATTGGCTTCTTAATTACCGTGGTGGTTCTTTTCTTCTAAATTATTCTGATAATCTTGCCGCCACCTGCAGAATTAAGGGTGTTGCCTTTGATATACTGTCATCCGTACAGGTAATTGAAGTTCTTTCACTTGTTCAAAGTGAAGACCAGAATATGGAAGTAATGCGGTTGGAAAAAGCACCAAACATCGCGGTATATGTTCCGCCGGGATTTCGTCCTTGGGATGATGCTGTTACTCTTGCTTTGGAATATGCCGAGGTGCCTTATACAAAAGTGTGGGCGGAAGAAGTTTTACGCGGCGACCTTGATAAATATGATTGGTTACATTTGCATCATGAGGATTTTACCGGGCAGTATGGGAAATTCTATGCAAGCTTTGCAAGTGCTCAATGGTATGTGGATCAGCAGATTATTTATGAAACGGAAGCAAAGAAACTTGGCTATAGAAAAGTATCAAAAATGGAGCTTGATGTTGTGCGGGCAATAAAAAATTATGTTGCCAACGGCGGCTTTATGTTTGCAATGTGTTCTGCAACCGATTCGTATGATATTGCTCTAGCAGCAGAGAACACAGACATCTGCGACAAAATGTTTGACGGTGATGCAGCAGATCCCGACGCTCAAAAGAAACTAGATTTCAGTAAAACTTTTGCTTTTGAAAATTTTAATCTTGAAATGAATCCTTTCGTTTATGAGTATAGTGATATCGACATACAGCAGGCTGAGATCGGTAATCCGCAGAACGATTACTTTACATTGTTTGATTTCTCAGCCAAGTATGATCCCGTTCCGACAATGCTTACACAGGATCATGTAAATGTTGTTCGCGGGTTTATGGGACAGACAACAATGTTTCATAAGAAGCTTATTAAGAAATCTATAATTGTACTTGGAGAGAGAGCTGGAACAGACCAGGTAAGGTACATCCATGGTAATTTTGGGAGAGGCACTTTTACTTTTTATGGCGGGCACGACCCCGAAGATTACCAGCATGCCGTTCAGGATCCGCCGACGGATTTATCACTTTACAAAAATTCTCCCGGTTACAGGCTTATACTTAATAATGTTTTATTTCCTGCCGCTAAAAAGAAAAAGCAAAAAACTTAAACTTGTGAAGGCGGTATGTTTGCAAGGTTGCAGGGATGCAAAGTTGCAAGGTTAATATAATTCACCGGAGTAGTTATGAAAAAATTACAAATCAGAAATTCTTCTGAAGAATATTACTGCGGCAAAATTGTATGCGTAGGCAGAAACTACGTTGAACATGCAAAAGAGCTTGGTAATGAACTGCCGGAATTTCCTTTGATATTTCTTAAACCGGCTTCTTCAATTATTCTAAGCGGAGAAAATGTAATCCACCCTTCCTTTTCGCAAAACCTGCATTATGAAGCTGAACTTGTTTTATTGATTGGTGAAGAGGTTAGCAAAGCAGATAAAGAAAAGGCTGATAAAGCAATCGCCGGTTACACGGTTGGACTTGATATGACCGCACGCGATGTTCAGAATGAATTAGCTAAGAAAGGACATCCCTGGACAATAGCAAAATGCTTTGATGCTTCCGCAGTCCTTTCGGATTTCATATTAAAAAAAGATTATGAATTAAATTTTGATGAATCAATTATTCTGAAATTGAACGGAGAAGTAAGACAAAACTCGCAGTTGAATAAAATGATATTTAAACCGGCAGATATTGTAAGTTATATCTCCGGAATAATGAAGCTTGAGAAAGGTGATTTGATTTTTACCGGAACTCCCGCCGGTGTTGGTAAAGTAATTGTTGGAGATAAACTGGTAGCGGAAATTACATCTGTTGGTAAATTAGAGACGAACATAACCTGACTTCAACATTCCTTTACAAAGGATTTCTGTTTGGGCCGGATCGCTACAAACAACTACATGATAAAAAAATTATTAAATGGGGCTGTCTAAAAAGTGGTGTAGCTGTCATTGCGAGGAGTATAACGACGAAGCAATCTATTCCATTAACGTTAAAAATGAGATCGCTTCGCTTTGCTCGCGATGACAATCTTACTTTTTGGTCAACCCCGACATCAATTAAAAATATAAAAGAAGTAGTAAGATAATTACTTGTTCAATTGCGCCAGCGCCAGTTTAACCAATTCTTCAATCTGAATTGATTGATTGGCTGCAATTATATCTCTTATAATTTTATCTGCGGTTTTTAAATTATAACCAAGTGTTGTTAACGCAGCAATAGCATCATCCTTAATCTTAAACGGAACAGACAATTCTTTCTCTTCACTTATTGCATCAACTTTGTCTTTCAGGTCAAGCATCATTCGTTCGGCAGTTTTTCTGCCAATTCCGGGAATAGCTATTATCCTGTTAATGTTTCCTGTTATCAACGCATTTCTCAAATCATCAATCTGAATTCCTGAAAGCACACTCTGTGCAAGCTTAGGGCCGATTCCGTTAACCGAGATAAGCAGTTCAAACATTTGCTTCTCGGCTTCGGATGAAAAACCGAAAAGTGTAAGAGAATCCTCACGTACTGCCAGGTAAGTATAAAGTGAAGTAATAGAATTTTCATCCGGAAGTTTTTCAAATGTGTTTACGGAGATGTTCAGGATGTAACCAACGCCATTCACATCAAGCAAAACTTTTGTTGGTTTTTTAGAAATTATTTTTCCGGTTAAATAGCCAATCATAATTATTTCTTCTTATAAATATCTTTGCGGTGAAGCAGATCAAGAATTTCGATTGTTTTTTGTTTCTGATTTATACTGAAGATTGTCCTGTAATTGCCTATGCGAAGTCTATAGTTTTCTGAATCACGCAGCTTCTTAATATCAAGATTTGATGCGCCGCTTAATAACTTTTTAAAATGATTATAAACTTTTTCGATTTCTCTGTGGGGTAAATTTTCTAATTCTTTTATAACTGATTTTGAAAGAATTAATTTCATTTACTTTTTCTTTTCTTCAGATATTGTTCGAATGTAATATATTCCCCGCGTGTAAATTGTGCCTTTGATGTTTCAATTGCTTTAATTTCTCTCTTTGTCAGGGGTTCATCATCTATCGGTGCATTCTCTAAAATATCATTTAATCTTTCTTCCTGTGCCTTATCAATTACATATTGCAAATATCTTTTTACTCCGGAGATTTCCTCCTGTGGTAGCTTATCAAGCAGTAAATACATTTCTTTTTTAATCTTTGAATTGTTAGTGCCTGCTTTTCCCATCATTATATCCTTCTCATGTTTATCTCAATGCAAATTAAAATATTTAATGATTCAAAATCAATAGTAGATAATTCCTATTCCAGAACCCTCTCCGGGTTTGCTTTAATAAAATCCTTCCAGCTTTTGCTTTTTGGTATAAGGGATTTTATTCTGAACGAATGACACAATGCAACTGCAAGAGCATCACTTTCATCAAAGGGCATTTTCTTCTTTTTGATTGATAATAAACTGCTAATCATATACTGAACCTGTTCCTTAGATGCGGCTCCGTTTCCAACAACGGATTTTTTAACTTCTCTTGGTGAATATTCTGCAACCGGTATTTTATTATGAACAGCTGCAAGAATTGATACGCCGCGCGCATAACCAATCTTCATTGCTGATTGAACGTTCTTACCGTAAAAAGCAGTTTCAATAGCAAGCTCATCAGGATGATATTGCTCCAGCAGTTCACATAATTTTTTGTAAATGATATCAAGTTTTTGCGGAAGGGAAGTAACCGAAGGAAGCTTTATAACTCCATGATCAATAGTTGTAAGGTTGTTGCGGGTATATTCAATTATTCCGTAACCCGTAATTATTGTACCGGGATCAACTCCGATTATTATCATTCTAAACTTAACTGATATTTAAAAACATACAGAAACCAGAACCCAGAAGGTGTTCTGAATTCTGATCTCTGTTCG
>CAZIDB010000078.1:0-18852 GCA_964537965.1 uncultured Melioribacter sp.
ATTATAAATGAATGCCCAGAATAAATTTTGTTTAATTGTTAAAATAGTTTTAGAAGAAAGCTTAATCAATTTTACAACACTGTTCAGATCAGTATTTAGTAAAACCGTATCAGCAGTTTCAATGGCTACATCCGTTCCACTGCCAATAGCAATTCCAACATCGGCTTTTGCAAGGGCAGGAGAATCATTTATACCATCACCTACCATTACAACAATATTACCGGATTGCTGATAGCTTTCAACAACTTTTAGTTTTTCGTCCGGTAACACTTCAGCATTAAATTTATTTATTCCAATCCGTTTGGCAATCGCTTCGGCTGTGTTTTTATTGTCACCTGTAAGCATGACTAAATTGTATTTCATTTCTTTTAAATTCTTAATTGCGTTAACAGAATTTTCTTTTACAGGATCTTCAACAGCTAATATACCTTTTAATTCGCCGTCAACCGCAATAAATACAATTGATTTACCTTCATCCGTCAATCTTTCTATTTCCTTCGAATGTTTATCAATATGAATAGAAAATTCGTTAAGAAGTTTTTCATTCCCTGCTAATATTCCTTTTCCATTAATAACAGCTTGTATTCCTAATCCCGGCAAATCCCGGTAAGATTCCACATCATTTAAGCTAAGCTTTTTATCTTTAACATAATTAGTAATTGCCTGGGCAACCGGATGATTGGATTTATTTTCAACTGATGCGGCAATTAAAAGTAATTCATCTTCGTTGACTCCGTAGGTAATAATATCTGTAACAGTTGGATTTCCCAAAGTGATTGTGCCGGTTTTATCAAAAAGAATTGTTTTAGCTTTATGAATTAATTCCAACGCCTCGCCATTTTTAATTAGAATACCTTTGCTTGCTCCTAAACCGGTACCTACCATAATTGCTGTTGGTGTTGCCAGACCTAATGCGCATGGACAAGCTATGATTAAAACAGCGACAAAATTTACGAGAGCATGATTAAAACTATTCTGTCCTCCAAAAATAAACCATGAAATAAATGTAAGCGCTGCTAAAAAAATTACTGCGGGTACAAACACAGATGCTACCTTATCTGCAAGTTGTTGAATCGGCGCCTTTGTATTCTGAGCTTCTTCAACAAGTTTTATTATTCTACCAAGAACTGAATTATCACCAATACCAGTTATTTGAAATTCAAAATAACCATTTTTGTTAAGCGTTCCGCCGAATACCTTAGAGCCAATTACTTTTTCAACCGCAATAGATTCACCTGTTAACATTGATTCATCAATAGTTGAACTGCCTGTTAAAATTGTTCCGTCTGCAGGAATTTTATCTCCTGGTTTAATTATAACAACATACCCGGTCTGTAAATCTTCAACGGGAATGGTAACTTCTAAATTATTTTTTTTGATAAGGGCTTCTTTAGGCTTAAGGTTCAAAAGTTTTTTTATTGCAGTATTTGTTTTCTGCTTAGCTCTATTTTCAAGCCATCTTCCTAAAAGGATCAAAGTAATTATCACAACTGTTGAATCGAAATAAACGTGAGATGCTATTCCAACTGATGAGAACATTTGCGGAAAGAGTGTTCCGATTGTGCTGTAAATGTAAGCTGCTCCGGTTCCTATTGCTACAAGTGAGTTCATGTCTGCAGCTTTATGAATTAAATTTCTCCAGAATATTGAATAGAATCTTTTTCCTGAAATGAATACGACAGGAGTAGAAAGTATCAGTAAAATTTTATTTATTGAATCCATCGACAGGGGAACAACCTGATGAAACCAGCTGAATTCCATTGTCATCGACATTAAGAATACAGGTATTGTAAAGAATAATGAAACGAATAAATCTTTTTTCAGGTTTTTTGAATAATCAGATTCAATATCAACCAACTCATTTTCGTTGTGTGGGTGAGAATCCTTTGCTTCATTGATTTTTAATTTGTAACCAATTTCCTCAAGTATGTCAGCTAATTCAGTCAATTTGGTTTTTGAATTATCCATTTGAAATGATACTTTTTCCGTCCCGAAATTGACATTTACATCCTGCAGTCCATCAATACTCTTAAGAGTTTTTTCAACTCTTGTTACGCAGCTGGCGCATGTCATACCTTCTACCGGGAGAGAATACTTTTTATAACCTGAAATATCTGGTTCCACTTTATAACCTTTCTTAATTTACCGCCTTATACCCGGCCTCTTCGATTGCTTTATAAATTTTATCCAAAGTCATTTTTTCAGGGTCATAATCAACTTCTGCTTTACCAATCGACACTTCCTTAATTAAAAGATCTAATTTAGATAATTCTTTTTTTACTGCCATTACGCAATGGTTACAGGACATTCCTTCAATTTGGATTATTTCGTTTTTCATTATTTTTCCTTGTTTATTTTATTTGATGCAAATTTCAAAAAGAAATTTCGTTTTATTTTCTCAAATTAAAATATTCAGAAAAAATAAAATAAAAAATGCCAATCGTTCGATTGGCATGCTCAATTAACTAATAATTATCGGATATTATTTTTGAAGTCTGACTGCTTTGAAATCTATAGAATTGTAATTGGAATAATTACTAAAGATATCATGGGAATTTCTGTTTAAAGGCAGGGAGTTGAAATATTTATTCTCGTTTTGATAAGACGGAGTAGATCTGTATCCATTAAGAATTTCATACCTGTTTATATTTCTTGGTTTAGGAGTTTGTCTGAAATATCTTTGCTCGGGTACTAAAATTGGTTCTTCAAATTCCTGAATAAAATTATAAGAAGGTAATACCGTTTCCGTTGCAAAACTAAAAGATTCTGCCGGAATCTGTTGACTTGCTCTGTGTTTGCGTGGAGTCTTTAACTTATAAATAATATATGATATGGAGAAAATTGCCACTATACATATTGTAAATATGGTTAAAGCTGTAAATATTATTGGTAATAAACCCATTCTTATTCTCCGTTTATTTGTGTAATAATTTACAAGAGATGTGCCAGTGAAATTATGTCAAAAAAAGGAGTAATTGAGAATGAAATACTCACTTTTTGAGATAATTGTCCAAAATGAAACAAGTGGTTACAAAATATTTATAGAAAATAAATAGTGAAAACGAACGATAACTTCTTATGGACATAACTTATTATAAATTTTCATTTTAGCTGAAAAAGTGATAGATTTGTATGCGATTTTTATAAATAATTTCTAAAGTTATGGCAAAACATATTACAAAAGCAGATATAGTGGAAAGAATAGCCTTGGGTACAGGTATTACAAAGCTTGAAACCGAAGCTATTGTTGAAGGATTTATAACCAGTGTTATAGAAGCGTTGAAAGAAGGAAAACCAATTGAGATAAGAGGATTTGGAAGTTATAAGGTAAGAAAAAAGAAACCACGCTTAGCAAGAAATCCAAAATCGGGCGATAAAGTTTTTATTGATGAACACTATGCTCCATCATTCAAATTTTCTAAAGAGTTTAAGGCAATTGTTGATCAGGGGATAAAAGAAAAGGTCATGAAAGAATCTTAAATGACTTGTCCAAATTGTAAAAATAGAATTAATGATGATTTTAGTTTTTGTCCTAAGTGCGGAACTCAAATAAAAAAAAATGACCACATTAATGAAACTGATGATTTAATAGAATTAAGTGAATGTAGTGTATGTGGCGAAAGTGTAAGTGCTGAAGAAAATTTCTGTCCGTCCTGTGGCTCTAAAATAACAGGCAATGAAAAGAAAAAAGAAATTGAATCGCAAATTTCAATTAGCAAGACTCAGCAAAAAAAAGAAATAAATCCTGCGAAAAAGAAGACTCCAAACTCGGACGATAAGAAAATTAGTGATAAACAAAATAAAAAATCAGAGCTAAATAACGAATCTCAAAAGAAAATTAATACAAAACAGGTTTTTTATTTTGTCGGCGGTGTTATTCTTTTAGGAATAATTATTATTTTATCAAGCGGTGTTTTTGAAACACCAAATGTTGAAAAGAGTAATTCTTCTGTTCAACAGGGATCACAAATTGATTTAGCGGCAGTTCAAAAGATTAATGAACTTGAAGAAGTTGTTAAGCGCGATACAACAAAAATTGTAAATGTTTTACAGTTAGCTCATAGTTTAAATGATGCGGGTTTTTTTGTTCGGGCAATAGAATATTATCAAATGTATATAAGATCGAATCCGAAAAATGCGGAAGTATTGATTGATATGGGTGTTTGTTATTTTGAGCTTAAAAGATATAATGAAGCTAAAGCAAATATGAAAAAAGGATTGAAAATAAATCCTGACCACCAGATAGGGTTATTTAATCTTGGGATTGTAAATTTTTCTCAGGGTAATATTGATTCGGCAAAATACTGGTGGGGAAAAGCATATTCAATAAATGAAAATACTGAAATTGGAAAAAGAGCAAAACAATTATTAGAATCAAATTAAATTAGGAGGTTAAAATGCCGTGTGGTAAAAAGCGGAAGAGACATAAAATGTCTACTCACAAAAGGAAAAAAAGATTAAGAAAGAACAGACATAAAAAGAAATTAAGATAATAGTGATCTGAAAATTTTGTTTGGAATTCTTTTCTGACATAAATTTAAAGCTGGCGTAGCTTAGTTGGTAGAGCAGCTGATTCGTAATCAGCAGGTCACCGGTTCAACTCCGGTCGCCAGCTCATAAATTAGGCGAAAAACGAATAAAGCCGTCTGACTCCAGATGGCTTTTGTCGTTTTTGGAATGAATTTCTATTGTACAGTTTACTGATCACTTTCCGACATCAAGACCTTTTTAATAAGGTACTCTCAATAAACTTCCTTTCTTCCCTCTATCTATTCTATAAAATTTTGGAGGAACAATGTATCTCATTAAACGAAATGGTATTTATTATATCGAGTACTTCGATATTGATAATGAGCAGAAGAAAAGAATATCCACAAAAACAAAAAGTAAAACTGATGCACTGAAATTTCTATCTGAGTTTAAACATATCTTGAGCAAACCTCGAGTTAAGAATTTCAGTCTTAAATAATTAAACTATGACCATACCGCATATATTGAAAGAACAGAATCCAAAAGCTACTGGGGAATAAGTATAATTGATTCCGTTACTTTTACTCAGATAGCATAAAGAAACAACAGAATTTTCCTGGAGTTTATCTAATCGGATATCTTTTCCAAGAAAGAATCTCTTTATAAAAATTCTTTTAGCTGGAGGGTAGACAATCCTTTCAGACTGGCATATTATTATGATATGAAAACTTAGCAGGGAAATTATTTTCAATGACTGTTTGATTTTGAAAATGAAATTATTAAGAAGTAATTTCGTTATAAAGAATTTTATATTTTCCAAAATTCTAATGTGAACGAATTATAATGTAGCAGCCGACTTATTAAAACTTGCGAAAGAATTTTCAAATAAGAATAAGTTGGCAGAATTTAATCTATCAAATAAAGTAATAATTAAGGTGGGTTATCAATGTCTGTTAAAGCATCTGTACTCTATGAACATCTTGAGCATGATTTTATTACTCCTGCAATGTCAGATGATTGGGCAAGGTTTATGAATTCTATTTCAGATTATATCTGCCCGAACTTTAAAAAACGCTCGATGGGATTAGTCTGTGATTTTACTGATAACATTACAAAAGTATACACAGCAGTTTTTCCATCGGATAGTGTGTTACAAAAAATTATTGATGATAATATTCGAAATGCTTTGCTTTTTGTTCATCATCCGTCAATATGGGATATAAGACAAGCCCCTGAAATATTTTATCAGATGAATACATCTTTGCTCGATAAACTGAAAGAACGGAAAATATCCATTTATAATCTTCATGTTCCATTGGATAATTATGGTGAGTATTCTACAAGTGTGAGCTTAGCTAAGGTATTAGGCATTCAACAACTAAAAACTTTTGCGCCTTACTTCGGTGGTTATGCAGGAGTTATTGGTAAGTCAGAAATAAATGCAGTAACAGAGTTAAAGAAAATTTATGAAGAACAGGTCGGTCATATTGTAGCGTTTTATAATTATGGTGATGATGAAATCAGAAATGGAATAGTGGCAGTTATTGCAGGTGGCGGATTGAGTGAGGGGATTAAAGAAGTTGCTCAAAATGATATCAATTTATTTATAACGGGAATAACCGTAAAAAATCAGTTTTCATTGCAAGCACACAAAATTGCTGAAGAAAACAGAATAAATATTTTAGGTGCAACTCATTATTCAACGGAGAAATTTGCCTGCATAGCAATGGTGAATTACTTTAAAAAATTTAATTTGCCTGCAGAGTTTATAAAAGATATCCCTATACTTGAGGATATGTAGACGTTGATTCACAAACTGTACTTGTAAAAAATCCCAAAAGTGTAATGTTATTTAGTGAGAAATATTTGGAAATAATCATGAAAGAACTTATCCAGGTCGCCGGTATAATAGATATAACGGAAGCAAAGATGTTAATGGATTTGGGAGTGGAATATCTTGGGTTCCCGCTGCGTCTTCCTGTTAACAAAGAAGATCTTACTGAAGAGGAAGCTATTGAGGTAATTAAATCAGTGAAACCGCCTCATAAAAGTGTTTTAATAACATACCTTAACAAAGCTGAAGAAATAATTCAGTTCTGCAAGAAACTTAATGTGAAAATAGTTCAACTTCATGGCAGCATTAGTAAAGAGGAATTAAAGAAAACAAAAGAACTATATCCTGACCTTTTAGTAATTAAAAGTCTTGTCGTTCATGAAAATAATTTAAGTGAATTGGAAAAAACGCTGGAGGAATTAAGTCCCTGGCTTGACGCATTTATTACAGATACATTCGATCCAACTACAGGCGCTTCCGGTGCAACAGGTAAAACACACGACTGGAAAATCAGCAGAAGATTAATTGAATTATCTCCGAAGCCGGTTATACTTGCCGGGGGATTAAATGCTGACAATGTTAAACAAGCAATAATTGAAACACATCCTGCAGGAGTAGATGTGCATACAGGGATAGAAAATTCCGATGGAAGGAAGAGCTATGAACTAACAAAGAAGTTTATTCAACAGGCTAAAGAAGGATTCGCATTATTATAGAAAACTAATTCCTGAAGATGTAAATACTTTCCTCAATCAAATCTCTATAGAGCAACTTATATCTTATGAAAAATCATCTCCTTGGTATAAAGTGATGTGTTCTGGAAAAACCTGGCTCTTATGTTTGCAAATTGCTTCCGTAATTTATATTAATTGAAGAAAAATCTTGGCAGGATTTTAGTTGGTCAAAGAATTTTTTTTTCAATTACCCATACAATGTTATTTTTTTTATATTACAAACAAATATCTTTCGTGTAGTACAACCAACAGGAGGTACATATGCATTGCAAGAATATCTTTTCAGTTCCATTAACCACACTTACAATTTCCCTTTTTCTCTCAGTTAACTTACTTGAAGGTCAGATAAAAGAGAATAAACATTTTCAATTCAATTCGCGGCAAATTGAAATTTGTCGCGGACAAAACATTCCGCAGCATTATCTTCCGGATAAAAAAATAATTGAATTTGAAAATCCTCCAAACCAATCCTCCGGAATAAAAAATATACCCCGTAATTTTCCTGAACAAGTTCCTGTTTCCCGATCATTAAATAAAAACAACGAAACGATATATCTTGTTGATACTGTAGTTGTATATTCAACAACAGATACATCGCGGTATATTTATACTTATAATGGTGATGGCCAACAGACTGGTTGCCTTGTAGAAAAATGGGAAAACGGTCAGTGGATAGCGGAAACCAGAACTTCTTATACCTATGATGCAAATAAAAATCCACTTACTGAACTTGACGAAAAGTGGGAGAATAATCAATGGGTTACCACAGGTGAAGGTACATCTACATATGATGCAAATGGCAATGAGATATCTTATTTGTATAAAGAGTGGGAAAACGGACAAATGATAAGCGGGTACCGTTCCTTTTTTACTTACGATGTGAAAGGGTATCTAATTTTATATACTGGTGAATACTGGTCAAACAATCAATGGATTTTCTACACACGCGAGACCATGACTTATGATACAAATGGTAACCGGACTTCCTATTTATATGAAATTTGGGAAACTGACCATTGGAAAAATACTACACGGTATACTTATACTTATGATGTTAATAGAAACATACTTACTGAGCTGGATGAAGAATGGGAGAATGATCAATGGGTAAATTATTCCCGCAGCACATATACCTATGATGCAAACGGTAATCAAACGACTTCTACTTATGAAGAGTGGGAAACTGATCATTGGGTAAACTCTTCTCGTGTTACCTACTTGTATGATATAAATGGTAATTGGATAGGTTCGCAGTATGAGACTTGGGAAAATGATCAATGGGTATATAACTTCCGTTCTACCTTTGTATTAAGTTCAGAAGGTTATGTTCTTTCACGGTTATATGAATTCTGGATGATAGACCAATGGGTAAATTATAACCGCTATACATTTACCTATGATGCAAATGGTAACCAGCTTTCTTATTTAAGTGAAAACTGGGTGAACAATCAGTGGGAAAATAGCGGACGTGCGAATTATACATATGATGAAAACGGAAATACTATTTTGTATTTTGCTGAAGAATGGAAAAACTCTGCCTGGACACCATATGATAATTACTTTTCAACATATGATGATGCCGGAAATTATAACTCTTTTTATGGTTACAGAATTTCTGTCCATTATAAAATACTTGCAACAGAAGTAAATGATGATGGTTTAGTTACACCCGCATCTTTTAAGTTGCATCAGAATTATCCTAATCCATTCAATCCTGTAACAAATATTAGTTATGATGTACCCAAAGAAGGGCAAGTAACCATAAAGATCTATAACACTCTTGGAATGGAGGTAACAACTCTGGTAAATGAATATAAGCAAGCCGGGAATTATAAAATATCATTTGATGCGGGCAAATTAACAAGCGGAGTTTACTTTTATAAACTAGAATCGGGCAATTATTCATCTGTAAAGAAAATGGTGTTGTTAAGATAGATTGGTTACTTTAGTACATTCCGATTAAATTCAGGATACTTAGCCACCTTTTGTTATCTGGTTGTTGAGTAGACCTATGAAGTCGGGCGTATCGAAACAACCACTATGGCAGTTACTTCGATACGTTCCGAATAAATTCGGAACACTCAGTAACCTTTTTATTGAGGTTGTGTAGTAATACTGAAGGAAGCGAAGAATGTACCGAAACATACTTTGTACTTTACCAATCAATCTTAAATATAAATTATCGGTAAACGGGTGAATTATTTTAGTGATGCATACTTGTACTTTATCTAAGAAAAATTCTTACATTTACATCGGCTTCTGTAAATAAAATTAAATTTTGTCGTGAAAGTAAAATTTCAATCAAATATAAATGCTGCCCTGTTTTTAATTATCATTTGCTGCAATTTAATTTCGGCTCAAACGAAGACTTATCATTATGTACCTGTAGCTAATAAAACACTCGGTATCTGGCCTGATACTGATACCTGGGTGAATAATAAATTCCTAGTACTTCGTGATAAATGGGGCTTCTCTAAAGTTTTAATTCCGGCTTCATCACCCGGTGAAGATTATTCATATATGTATAATAACGCACTTGCTGCAGGGTTTAATATGGATAATTTACTTTTAATAATAAGACATACTAATTATCAGTTTGCTGTTGATAATTTTCCATCTAAATATTATTACATAGGAGAAGCAGTAGAGCATAACTGCGAAGGACGACCAACTGCACAAGATAAAGTCTATTCAGCTAATGACCTGACTACGATTTCGAATTATATAAAATCCAAGCGTCCTGCTTCCAAATTAGTTATTGATGGTTATAAAAGATGCAGCCATTTAATAATTGCCGGCGGCATAGCAGATAAAATTTTGTATTCGTCTTATGTTAATTGGAACAGTACAGGCATTCCGATTTGCCACGTTAACCTTGGCTGGGGAGATAATTGGGAAAGTCCCTGGCTTGAAGGAGCAGGAAACCAATCCGATAGCTGGAGAGATATGAAGAGAATATTCGGCAGTAAATTTTCCTGGAGCTGGATGCATGCTAACGGTGATGACTATTATGATCTATTTAGAACAGCAAATGAATTAGGTTTGGAGACAATATGGCTTTATTCCTATGATCTGGTAGACCCTGCTAAACTGGAAATATTCTGTAATGCTGCTGCAAATGCAGGCTGGCTACAAAAAGTAGAGGATGCTAACGTTCAGGCAGTGGATATCAGTATTACTTATCCATCAAGCCCGGCTCCGTTAAAACTTGGTGAAAGTATAACAACTTCTGGTACTATAAGCGGAAGTGGAAGCGGTATTGTAAATTATAAATGGCAGTGGAAAAAACCCGGAGCTATAGATTTCGAAGATATAACGGGAGTAATGGAAGCCGTTACAATGACAAACGGAACAGCTGATATCCTAAGTGTTATATCAAATCCATTTACAGAAATTGGTTCATATACATTTCGGATAATTACAACAATTCCAAATACTATTACATCAAATGAAAAGCAAGTGATTGTTGAATTGAACAAACCCGATTTACGAATTTCTTATATAAGTTTAAATAAACAGGAAGTTTTTGCGGGTGAACAGGTAACAATAAGTTACAGAGTTGAAAATATTGGCTCCGGCAAAGCGGAAGCATCAAGAGTTGGTTTTTATTATAACCCAACACCTTATGCCCCGGATTATTTTTTAGATTTTGCCGATGAATCAACTATTCAACCTGGAACTACCACCACAACAAGGACAAAAGTGATAACGATTCCTGATGATTGGGAAACCGGAATTTATTATATGATTGCAATTGCAGATTATCAGAATGTATTAGCTGAATCTGATGAAGGAAATAACAGAAGCAGCACACAAATAAATTTTTTGCAATCCTGTGATGTAAGCGGTACAATACTTTATGATGGAATTCCTGAATTTGGATTGGCTAATTGCAGTATTAAACTTAAGAATAATGAACATTTAACTACATACACTAAAACAAGCGATGCAAACGGGAATTTTACATTTACAAATATTCCCTTTGGAGAATACAGTATCTCCTTCCAGAGTAATTTAGCGTTAAGCAGCGTTAATGCAGCAGATGCCCTTCTGGTTGTTAAATATTATGTTGGAATGACTGGACTGGATGAATTCCAATTAATTGCTGCAAATGTAAGTAATAATAAGGTTGTAAACAGCGGAGACGCTTTATTAATACTTCAGAGATATCTTGGAATAATAACAGTATTTCCAAACAACAAACCTGACTGGCTGTTTAACTACCCGACTTCTCATTTTATCGTAAATCAACCTCAGAAAAATCTGACAGTCAAATGTATTGAATCAGGTGATGTAAATAAGTCATTTAAAATAGAAAATGAAGTGATTATTGATGACAAATAAATGAAATGTTCTGGGGGAAATTGAATTGAAGAATAATCCGGTTAATATGATGAAAAATTTTAAAGTAAATATAAATTTTTTTATTGTTTTAATTTTTATTAACATAACTTCAATTTACGCACAATCCTCCGGTACATATTATATTCCTGTCGCGACTAAGAAAATTGCAATCTGGCCTGATGAAGATACATGGAACAATAATAAGTTTGCTCCACTTCACAATAAATGGGGTTTTTCAAAAGTATTAATTAATTCATCCACTCCGGCTTATGATCGGTCAGCACAATACATAAATGCAATTGCCGCCGGTTTCGATGTAAATAACCTTATGATGATTATTCATCGTGAAGATTATCAATTTGTTGTTGATAATTTTCCAAGCTACTACTACTATATTGGCGAATCAGTTGAGCACAAGTGTAATGGTACCCCAACTATTGGTGATCAGCTTTATTCGGATACTGAATTAAGACAGATTTCAAACTATATAAAATCTAAAAGACCTTCCTCCAAATTGGTAACCGATGGATATAAAAGATGCAGTCATTTGGTTATTGCCGGTGGAATTGTTGATGAGATGCTGTATTCATCATATGTAAACTGGAACGAATTAAATGTGCCAATCTGCAATACCAATATTCCTTGGGGAGATGATGTTGAAAATCCGTGGCTGGAAGGTTCCAGTAATCAATCAGATAGCTGGAGAAATATGAAACAAATCTTCGGCAGTAAATTTTCAATGAGCTGGATGCATGCTCAGGATGATGAATATGATGCGTTGTTTCAAACAGCAACTGAACTTGGATTAAAAACTATCTGGTTATATTCATACGACAGGGTTGATTCGGCACGGCTACAAATCTTTTGCGATGCGGCTGTTAAAGCAGGGTGGCTGCAGAAGATTGAACCGGAACCACCTTTCGAAGTTCAGGCAGCAACAATTAATATAACTTATCTTTCAAGCCCTGCTTCATTAAAGCTTGGTGAAAATATTACAACTTCGGGCAATTTGACTGGAAGCGGAAATGGTACAGTAAGTTATAAATGGCAATGGAAAAAACCGGGCAGCCAGGTTTTTGAAGATATAAGCGCGACAATTGAGACAACAACTATGACTGACGGTAGTGCAGAAATAATTAGTACATCCGGCAATCCTTTTACTGAAACCGGAGTTTACACTTTCCGGATTATAACTACAAATCCAAATGAAGTAACTTCGAATGAAATACAAATTGTTGTAGAATTAGCACAACCTGATTTAATAATATCCTCGGTTACAACTGATAAAAATTCTTATCAGTCAGGGGAGCAAGTTACCATAAATTATATTGTCACGAACCAGGGGAATAAAGAAGCCGGAGATTCAAGAGTTGGATTTTATTACAGCACTGTCCAGAATTCACCGGATAATTTTTTAGAATTTGCTGATGAATCAGGATTAGCTGCAGGAGCATCAACTCCAACTAGAACAAAAGTAATAACACTTCCGGCAAATCTGCCAACCGGAACATATTATATAATTGTCTCAGCAGATTATTTAAGTGAAATTTCAGAATCAAATGAGGGTAACAACAATAACAGCTCACAGATAAGCCTAACAAAATTTGAAGTACAGAATATTACCATTGAATTAACTTACCCTTCTATTCCTGCTACTTTAAAGTTGGGTGAAAATATTACAACATCCGGAACAATAACCGGTAGTGGCAGTGGAATTGTGTCTTATAAATGGCAATGGAAGAGGCCTGGTAGTTTGATCTTCGAAGATATAACAGGAGTAATAGAAACTTCAACGATGCTAAACGGCAGCGCAAGCATTGGTAGTTCGGCTTTCAATCCTTTTAGTGAAGTTGGCACTTATACTTTCAGAGCTATAACTATAAATCCAAATGCAGTTACATCAAATGAAAAACAAGTAACAGTTGAAATTGGTCAGCCAGATATTTTGATTTCCACTATCACTTTAAATAAAAGCTCGGTGCAAACCGGAGAACAGATTATCATTAATTATGTTGTTTCTAACCAGGGCAATATAAAAGCAGCAGCTTACAAGGTTGGATTTTATTACAGTTCAACACAAAACTCACCTGATAATTTTTTAGGTTATGCAGATGAATCAACTTTAGCAGCAGGTGCTTCAACTCCTTTAAGAAATAAGACGTTAACCATACCGGCAAATTTAACGGCGGGCACTTATTACATTGTTGTTTTGGGAGATTATCCGAATGAACTGGCGGAATCTGATGAATTGAATAATGTAAACAGCAGACAGGTAAGTATAACAAAATTTGAAGTGCAGAATGTTGCAATAGAAATAACTTATCCAACAAGTCCTGCTGCATTAAAACTTGGTGAAAGTATAACTACATCAGGAATAATAACCGGAATAGGTAATGGACAAGTAAATTACAAATGGCAGTGGAAAAGACCGGGCAGCTTAACTTTTGAAGACATAACCGGAGTTAATGAATCTGCAACAATGCTAAATGGAAGTGCAAATATAAACAGCTCAGCTTCAAATCCATTTACGGAGGTTGGTACATATACGCTTCGTGTAATTACAACTTCTCCAAATAATGTAACAACAAATGAAAAGCAAATTACAGTAGAATTAGCTCAGGCTGATTTATCAATCTCTTCTTTTAGTTTAGATAAGAGTTCTGTTCAATCTGGCGAACAGGTAACTATAAGTTATATGCTGACGAATACTGGTAATGGAAATGCAGGAACTTCGAAGACAGGTTTTTATTACAGCACTTCGCAAACTTTACCTGAACATTTTTTAGGCTATTCGGATGAATCAGTTTTAGCTCCCGGTACTTCAACATCAACAAGAACTAAAATATTAACTATACCTAATACATTAACGACAGGTATTTATTATATAATTGCGGTTGCCGATTATCAGAACGTAATTATTGAAGCAGATGAAACAAACAACATTAACAATGCCCAGCTTAACGTGACCAAATTTTTATTGGGGAATGTTACAATTGAAGTAAACTCTTCTTCAAATCCTGTAGCGTTAATTCCCGGTGAAAGCGTAAAAACTTCCGGTACAATAACAGGTAGTGGTAACGGTGCAGTAAATTATAAGTGGCAGTGGAAAAAACCTAATAGCGCTGCGTTCGAAGATATAACCGGTGTTACAGAAACTACAACAATGATAAATGGAAATGCGATTATAACCGGTACGACAAGTAATATTTTTACATCAGTGGGAACATATTTAATACGGGTTATGACTACTGAACCGAATGCAGTCGTATCTAATGAAATACAAATAACAGTTACGGCAGCACAACCGGATTTGATAATATCTACAGTTGAACTTGATAAGAGTAGCATTCGTCCCGGCGAAAAGATTAATGTCAGCTATATTGTTGAAAATCTTGGGAATAGTACTGCCGGTGTATCCAGAGTTGGTTTTTTTATAAGTGCGACACAAAATTCGCATGGTAATTTTATTGAATATGTAAATGAAATAAGTTTAAATGCAGGTGATGCAACACAGCCAAGAACAAAAGCCCTAACAATACCAACAGACTATTCAAATGGAACGTATTATATTTTTGTTGTAGCAGACTACCTGAATGAATTAAGCGAATCTGATGAACTTAACAATAATGCTAGCAGCCAATTTATAGTTCAATTAACATCATCATCAATAAACGGTACGATCATTTATAAAGGTATTCCGGAATTTGGGCTATCTAACTGCATAATAGAGTTAACCAATACTGCAAATGATTACAATTATTCAGTTGAAACCGATGCAAATGGTAATTTTACTCTGAACAATATTCCTTTCGGTGAATATAATATTTTGTTTATACCACAGACCAATATTAAAAGTATTAATGCTGCAGATGCTTTAATTGTTGTCAGGTATTTTGCCGGTCTGGAAATTCTTAATGAACTTCAGTTACTTGCTGCAAATGTTAATAACAATAATCTTGTTAACAGCGGCGATGCATTATTAATATTACAAAGGTACCTTGGAGTAATAAATGAATATCCCAACAATAAACCTGACTGGGTATTCTCATTTACAGATGATATTTATGTTGTAAATCAGCCCGAACAGCAATTGGTAATTTATTGCCTCGCAACAGGTGATGTCAACAGATCCATGCAACCATAAATAAGTAATTTCTAAAATTGGCTATAAGATTATTGACTTATCAAAAGTATTTTTTCCATTTTAAAAAAAAGATAGGGATACAAAAATGAGCATCTACAAAGAAGATATTCTAAGTAGATCAATCGTTAAATATTTTATTAAACGTGATGCTACATTGAATAATATTTATTAACTTTTTGAACAGAAAATGGAAATTCTTTTTATTGTTAAGGAGAAAAAATAGATGGCAGCTAATTCCTCATTTCAAAACGAAATAAAACCTGTAGGGAAAAAAGTAATAATAATTGGAGCAGGACCAGGTGGACTTGCAGCCGGTATGCTTCTCTCTGCAAAAGGCTACTCAGTGGACATATATGAAAAACAAAAGCAAATAGGGGGCAGAAATTCTTATTTCAAACTGGGAGAATATACATTTGATATTGGTCCAACATTTCTGATGATGAAAGATGTGCTTGAATCTATTTTTGAAAAGTGCGGGAAGAAATTAGAAGACTTTGTCGAGGTTTTCAGACTTGATCCAATGTATCGCCTTAAATTTGCAGACGGCAGAGAACTTTATCCGTCACCGGATAACGAAAAAATGAAACAGACAATGGAAAATTTTTCAAGGAATAGCTTCAACGGTTACCTTAAATATCTTGAGAAGGAAAAAAAGAAATATGATAAGCTGATTCCCTGCCTTTCAATTCCTTATTGTAAAAAGAGTGATTTCCTTTCAAAGAATTTAATTGCTGCCATTCCTTATCTCGATGCGCATACAAGTCTCTATGGAGTTCTCTCAAGGTATTTTGATGATCCTGATACAAGAATAGCTTTTACATTTCAGGCTAAGTATATCGGTATGTCTCCGTGGACTGCTCCAGGTACATTCAGCATCATATCATATATAGAACATGGCGGAGGAATATATCATGTTACAGGGGGATTGAATAAACTTTCACAAGCGATGGCAGAAGCATTTAAACGATCCGGTGGCAGATTGCACCTTGCATCACCTGTAAAAAAACTTATTGTTGAAAACGGCGTCGCTAAGGGAGTTCTTCTGGATAATGGAAAGATTGAAACAGCTGACTACGTTGTAATAAACGCAGACTTTGCACAGGCAATGCTGGATATTGTAAACCCTGCTGACAGAAAAAAATGGACAAATGAAAAATTAGCCGGGAAAGATTATTCGTGCTCTACCTTTATGTTATACCTTGGAGTAAAAAAGGAATATAAAGACATACCGCATCATAGTATTATTTTCGCAGGTGATTACAAAAAAAATGTTGATGAAATTACGAAAGAAATGATTATTTCAAAGGACTTCTCTTTTTATGTTCAGAATGCCTCTGTAAATGATAAAACACTTGCCCCTGAAGGGAAAAGTACTATCTATGTTCTTGTACCAGTACCAAATAATAAAAGTAAAATTGATTGGGATAAAGAGAAATATAATTTCAGGAATAAAATTATTGAGGCTCTTGAGATAAGAGGTGGTTATTCAGGACTGAAAGAAAGTATTGAAGAAGAAAAAATCGTTACTCCAATAGATTGGAACACTGATCATTCAGTTTACCTTGGTGCCACGTTTAACCTTGCTCATAATGTTGCTCAAATGCTTTACTTCAGGCCGCATAACGAATTTGAAGAATTTAAGAATTGTTATCTTGTTGGTGGTGGTACTCATCCCGGAAGCGGGTTGCCAACCATTTATGAATCCGGTAGAATTTCTGCAGAGATGATAATGAATAAAGACGGAATAAAACTTTGAAAATTAAATCAATCGGGTTTCTACTTCTATTCTTTTTAATTACAACATCTGAAGAAATCCAGAGCAGAGATAGTGTTACTGTATATGTTTCTGTTGAAGGATTTAATAGTTCCGAAGGAATATGCCGGCTTTTATTATTTAAAGATGAAAAAGGTTTTCCGGATGAACCTTCGGATGCAGAACTGATGCTTAGTAGTAAAATAAAGAATGGAAAAACAAAATTTGCATTTAATGTAATTCCCGGTAAATATGCAATATCAATTCTTCATGATAAGAACTCCAATCAAAAGATGGATAAAACCTGGTATGGCAAACCAAAGGAAGGTTTTGGTGTTTCAAATAATCCTGAAATCGGATTTAGTCCGCCAGGATTCGAAGAAGCGACAGTAATTCTTAATGAGAAAAATAATGGTGTACTAATCAAGTTAAACTATCTTTAAGCAGGTACTATGAATGTAATTTCTTTCCTGAGATTAATTTATATGATATATGGCGGTAAAAAACCTGATGCCGAAAAGATACAAAAGATGGGTTTGCTTGCCGTTAAACTTGGGCAGGTCCATGCATTAAGGATTGATTTCCTTAACGAGGAGACCTGTTTAGAACTTTCTAAACTTTACCGGGCAACCATTCCGATTAAATCAGAAGATGCTCTTAAAAACATTAATCGTGATAATTTCATATGGATTGATGAGAAGCCGCTTGCAAGTGCTTCGGTTGGACAGGTATATAAAGCTAAACTTAAAACGGGCGAAGAAGTTGTCCTTAAAATTATTAAAGCCGATTTTAAAAAGAAGTTTGAAAAAGATGTTAAGGCAGTTAAGAGGCTTTTTAAATTTATTATCTTCTTTTATCCTAAGTTGGCCAGGGTGTTTGATCCAATAGGTATTCTTGAACATATTGAAGATTACACACTACGTGAACTCAATCTTCTTAATGAAATTGAGGGCCACGAAGTATTAAACGGGATTTACGAAACGAACAAGGAGATCTATGATCTTTCATCGATGAAATTTCCTAAAATATACAAGGAATTATCATCAGAAAATATGATGGTTTCAGAATATATTCCGGGTAAAACTTTCGATGAGATTTTGGATACTGAAATGGATTATAATGATCTGCTGCTACTGTTTAAAATCCACGGATATTTTATGTTTAATATCGGAACCTTTCATGGAGATATTCATCCCGGCAACCTTATGCTTTACGATCATAAAATTTATTTTGTTGATACCGGGGCCATTGGACATGTAAGTAAAAAATTAAGTTCAGGGCTTCTTAATTTCTTCAAGGCTCTTTCTGCATACGATTTTGATTTATGTGCAATAAGACTAAATGAAATGGCAGAAATAACTATAGCAGGAAAAAAGTTTGAATCATTCAAATCAAAACTTCATCTTCTGTACGCTGACCTTAAAGGTAAAAGTGTAAAAGAAATTTCTTTAACAAAGAAGATGATGGAAACAATTAAACTTGCTGTTAATTCAGGGATGGGTTTTGAAAAAGGCATGTTTTCAATAATAAAGAGTTTAATGTTTCTTGATGGTATGGTTTTAAGATGCAATCC
>CAZIDB010000079.1:0-18845 GCA_964537965.1 uncultured Melioribacter sp.
GATCCCTGGCTTTATAATGAATACTTCGATAACAGGAAACTTACTTCCGGTTTTGAAAATTATCTTGCAGCTAACAACCTGGTTAAATGGCTGTTGGAAAAGGCAACTGCAATAAATATAAACTAACATCAGAAAATTAATATGGAATAACTTTCCAAAATAACAATTAAAAGTCAGGCACATTAAAAGAAATTCGTTAAGAAATTATTCGAAGTGAAGTGCTTGCCTTGCTGTAAGCAGGTTAAACAGAAAAAGCTGTTTGAGTCCGGCGGTAGCCGGAGGAGTTCTTTTTCTGTAACGGAACGAAGGATAATTTTAGAATTTCTTTTAGAGTGCATGTTTCTTTTCGTACTTTTCTTACGCTAAGAAAAGTACATTAATAATTCTATAATTTAATTCAAACAGAAAGACAGAAAGAGATTGATTTTGAAAAACAGAAAAAATCCATCTTATATAAATCTCTTTTGAGTCCTTGCGTCCAGACAACAGTAATATGGAAAAATCAAAAACACTTGAAGCGCTTATTGATAATGGAGTATTCGCCGTAGTGCGGATGACTGATAGCAGTAAATTGCTTAATACTGTCTCAGCATTGTGCGATGGCGGGATTAAAAATATTGAAATTACTTTGACTGTTCCCAATGCAGCCGAAATGATTTCTTCAGTCCGTTCAAGATTCAGCAATGAAATAATTGTTGGTGCAGGTACGGTTACTTCAGTAGAGGAAGCAGAATCGGTAATTAAAAGCGGAGCAGAATTTATTGTCAGTCCAATTCTTAACCCGGCCGTTATTGATGTTTGTATGAAGTATGGAATTCCCGTTGCGCCGGGTTGTTATACACCAACTGAAATTTTTAGAGGCTGGAAAGCGGGTGCAGATATTATAAAAGTTTTTCCGGCTACTTCATTAGGACCTGCATTCTTCAAGGATATCCGCGCTGTATTCCCGCAGATAAAATTAATGCCGACCGGCGGCGTTAGTATAGATAATGTCGGCGAATGGTTTAAAGCGGGTGCTTGCGCAGTTGCTCTTGGCAGTAACCTTCTGGATAAGAAAGCGATTGCTGAAAATAAATTTGAAATTATAACAGAGACTGCTAAAAGACTGATGGACAATGTATTTTCTTCAAGACAAAATTTAAAATGATAGACGGAGATTATTCCTTTATGAAAGTTGTTACCTTTGGCGAAATAATGTTAAGACTTTCCACACCTGAATTCAGCCGATTCCTGCAGGCAAATACTTTTGATATAAATTTTGGCGGCGGTGAAGCAAATGTTGCCGTATCACTCGCAAATTATGGATTGGACGCTTACTTCATTTCAAAGCTACCTAAACATGAAATTGGACAGGCTGCAGTTAACTCTTTAAAAAAATATGGCGTTAAAGATGATTACATTGTCCGCGGTGGTGAAAGGGTAGGTGTTTATTTTCTTGAAACAGGTGCAAGCCAGAGAGCAAGCAAAGTAATTTATGACAGGGCAAATGCAGCAGTAACAACTTTAACTGCTGATGAATTGAACTGGGATGAAATATTTAAAAACACTAAATGGTTTCACTGGACAGGTATTACTCCGGCACTTGGATTAACTGCAAGAGAAACTCTTTTAAAAGCATGTAAAGAAGCAAAAAAAGCAAATGTAATCATAAGTGCAGATCTGAACTTCCGGGCTAAATTATGGAGTACAAAGGAAGCTCAATCTGTGATGATTCCTTTAATGGAATATGTTGATGTTTGCATTGCAAACGAAGAAGACATTGAAAAAAGTCTGGGCATGAAAGCAGCATCAACAAATATTGAGAATGCAAAACTTGATTTTGATGGTTATTGTAAATTAGCTGAAACTGTTAAAGATAAATTCAAATTCAAGTCTGTTGCAATTACTTTAAGAGAAAGTTTTTCTGCTTCAAGAAATGGCTGGAGTGCTTTGCTTGCAGATGATAAAGATTGTAAAACTCCATACCGCTCAAAGCAATACGATATAAATATTGTCGACAGGGTTGGCAGCGGAGATGCTTTTGCCGGCGGATTAATTTATGGTCTATTAAAAAAAGAAAATACAAAAGATGCTCTTGAATTTGCAGTTGCTGCATCTTGCTTAAAACATTCAATTACCGGCGACTTTAACCTTGTAAGCACCGATGAAGTTGAAAAGCTTGCCGGTGGCAGCGGTTCGGGAAGAGTCGAGCGATAAATTTTTATCCTTCCTTATTAGTTAAACAGATATTGATTTACAGTAAGAGAGATATGCAAAATTATTTTTATATCCTCTGTCATTCCCACGAAAGTGGGAATCCATAAATATTTCTAGAGATTCCCGTTTGCACGGGAATGATATATTTAATTTCTTAAGAAGTTTCAGTAAAATATATTTCAAATCATAAATCACATCTTATTCTAACAAAACAATTTTCTCTTTACAAAGCTAAACTATTAGGAGTAGTTATATGGACTTAACTTCTACTATTAAAAAAATATTTATTCTCCTTGTAATGTCTTCTGCTATATACGGGCAGGGTACAATACGCGGAGTACTAACCGATTCGTTGTCAAACGAGAATATGTTTGGGGCAAGTATTGTTGTTGTGGGTACAGCGCTTGGCGATGCTTCTAATATTGAAGGCGAATATAAAATCAACAATGTGCCTGCCGGTTCGTACCAGTTAAAAATTTCCTATATCGGCTACAAAACTAAAATAATTCCAATTACAATATCAGCAGGTGAAAATCTGCGTATGGATATAAAAATTATTCCTGATGTTGTTGTTGGTGCAACAGTAGAAGTAACGGCACAGGCGTTAGGTCAGGCTGCCGCCATCAACCAGCAGAGAACATCAAATACAATTATTAATGTTGTATCCGAAGAAAAGATAAAAGAGTTGCCGGATGCAAATGCTGCCGAGTCAATCGGTCGCTTACCAGGCGTATCAATTATCAGATCCGGCGGCGAAGCAAATAAAGTAATTCTCCGCGGACTTGGCGATCAGTTTACAAACATTACAATTGACGGAGTAAAAATTCCTCCGACTGATGCTACAAGCAGAGGTGTTGACCTGAGTACATTATCCCAAAGTTCTTTGGCTGGAATTGAATTGTACAAAGCTTTAACTCCTGATAAAGACGGCGATGCGCTTGCGGGCAGCGTTAATCTTGTTACAAAGAAAGCTCCGGAAAAAAGAGTAATCCGGTTAGATATAAAAGGTGATTACAATAATCTCATGCAGTCTGCCAAGCAATACGATTTATCATTGCGGTATGGTGAAAGATTTTTTGACGGCTTTCTTGGCGTTCAGTTAACAGGCAACCTTGAGGACAGGATTAGAAGCAACGAGAGAATAAATGTTGATTATAACCAGAATGATAATTTTGGCGCTACATATTATATAAACGATTTTAATCTTGAGTTTACCGATGAAACCCGTAAACGCAACGGCTTAAGTGTATTGCTTGATTTGAATACTCCTGATGATGGAACAATTAAAATAAGCAATGTCTTTGGCAGTACATCAAGGGATTATATATGGTCAACAAGAGATTATCCATCAAACGGCGGAGGAGATTTCAGCGGAAACCCAAGTTATAAATATCGTCTTAGGGAACAGGATATTCAAACGTACAGCAGCTCTATACAGGGTAATAATAACTTACTTGATTTATTATTTAACTGGGGAGTATCATTCAGTGAATCTGAAGCAGATTATCCGTTTGACTATGAATTAATATTTATGGAGCCTTCCGGAATGAAAGCTTCAAACAAATCTTCAGAGAATCCTGAACAGTTTATAGATTACGCAGTTAACAATTTTGCAAATACCGGTTTGTACAATGCCTATTACAGAGGCCAGAGAAATTATGATAAAGAAAGAACAGGATTTTTAGATATTGCAAAACAATATCTGTTCGGGGATTTTATTTCCGGTGAATTTAAATTGGGTGCAAAGTACAAAGCGAAAACAAGAACAAATGTAAGAAGTGAAGAGTATACTCCTTATTATCTTGGCAAGTGGAAAGAATATGAATTGCTTCCGGACGGTACATTCAGAAAGAAAGATTTCACAGGCACTTATTTCGAAAGTTATTATCAAAGCCTTGTAAGTAACAAAGGTTACATTCCTATTGAACAATTTTTTAATAATGGCCCTGTCTCAAGGAATGTTTATGATTCTTATGCGCTTAATCCTCTTATTGATGAAGACAGATTACGCCAGTGGTATGAAATTAACAGGTACGGCATTGATGGAACAAAGAACGAAGTTGAACTCTGGGGTAATCCCTTAATTAAATATGATGATTACTATATTACCGAAAGAGTAGGTTCTGCTTATGTAATGAATACATTAAACATCGGGCAGGAGTTTACATTAATTGCAGGTCTTAGAGTTGAAGTTGAAGATAATGATTACCAGGCTAAGTATATGCCCAAGTCGGTATCGGGTTTCCCTGTTCCTGCAAATTCAACAAAGGATACAACAAGCGAAGCATTCCAGACTGTCTGGCTACCGAATTTCAATATGTCTATCCGACCGTTTGAATTTATGAACCTGCGTTTAGCTGCATACAAAGCTTTGGCAAGACCTGATTTTAATATGAGAATAGACAGGTATATTGCCGGTCGTCCTGCTGAACAAACTTCCAACTATGAAGTATATGTCGGAAACCCGAAACTTAAAACTGCCCAGGCGTGGAATTTCGAAATTAATACTTCATTCTACAGTAATGATTTCGGTTTGATTTCCTTATCGGCATACTATAAAGAGATAAAGGATATGTATCATATGCTTAATAATTTCAACACAGCGGCTGTTAAGGATAAACAAGGAGTAATGCAGGATACACTTATTCAGTACTTTGGAATTAAATGGCCAAGCCAGATGAAGTCAACACCGTATAATTTAACTCTTCCTTACAATTCGCCTAAGCCAACAAAGGTTTGGGGTTTTGAATTTGAGCATCAGATTAATTTTACTTTTCTGCCAGGTTACCTGAAGAATATTGTGCTTTCTTATAATGCATCTATTGTAAGATCAGAGACTTACCTGTACGGTTCCAAAACCATAACATATATTGATTCATCCGGAATGTTCCCGCTTAAGAAATCAAGGAATATTCTTATTACAAAAAAACAAAAGCTGGAAGGAATGCCTGAGTTCTTCGGCAATATTTCTCTCGGTTATGATATTGGCGGATTCTCCGGAAGAATTTCCTTATTCCATAAAGGCGAACATAATATATCATTCTCCGCAAGCGGCCTGAGTGATCGTGTTACAAAACCGTTTACAAGACTTGATGTTTCACTAAAACAGAAAATCACCGATTATCTTGCAGTTCTGGTAAATGTAAGCAACATAACAAATATAGAAGACGGCTCTTCCGTGTATAACAGGGAATGGGAACGTAAACTTTTTGATCAGAGCGAAAGATACGGTCTCACTGCCGATTTCGGAGTTACACTGGAATTGTAATCCAAACTTACTAACACTGAATTCATTCCTTTAAGGTTGTTCTAATCGTAAATAAACCTAATAAACTTTAATGTTATTAATTATCAACAGGAGGTACAAATGATTCGAAAGATATGGAGTGCTGCTTTTCTTGTTGCATTTCTTATGGCTCTTAACACATTTGGACAGGATGTTCTGCAGATTGTTCCATTTGACGGTAGCGATGCAACATATGTAAATGCACAAATAGTGGCGGATACAATAGCCACAAACGGATTACTACCGACACGTGTCTATGAATTGCAGAGAGACGCCTATTATTTGGCTAATGCAATATTCACAGTTCCAAACGGTAAAACACTTCGTCTGCGTGCTGCAGATGGAACAGGTAAAAAACCTATTATCTACCTGTGGGAATCAGGAACCGGAAGCAATCCGACAAGACCACCGGGAAACTTTGTTGTATTAAATGGCGGAAATCTTGAGATGAAAAATATCTGCGTCGCAGGTTTTTATGAACCTGAAGAAAGCAGGGTAGAAGGAACACAGGGTGGATTGATTAATACCACGGCAGCAGGCGCTACAATAATATTGGACGGGGTAATCCTGACTAATATTAATGGGCAGCATGTAAGAACAGGCCAGAATACTGTAAAGGTACAGATAACAAATTCAATCTTTGCCAATATGGGATGCCTTTCAACATCGAATCTTGGAGCAGGAAAAGGAATTGATTTACGCGAAGCTGCATGCGATACATTTATCTTGGTAAACAACACATTTGTAAATTACCAGGATAGAGCAATTCGTCATTATAACTTTGCAAATCCTGCAACAGGTACAGGCGTAATAAAATATGGAAGGATAGACCATAACACATTCATAAACGGAATGGGCTTCCATGGATTATTCTCACTTGGCAACGTGGGTGACCAGATATTGATTGAAAATAATTTGTTTGTCGATGGCTTTGCACTGGGAGAGGATTCAACAGATGCAACAAGAGCAGCAGAATGGGCAAACACCGGAGAGTTCTATCCAAACGGAAGAAACAGAATCACCTGGATATTCACTGCGCCGAACGATGTAACACAATGGAGTATTAAAAATAATTATTACAGTCAGTCTGATGCGGGAAAACAATTTCTTGCAGATTTTAACTTCCCGGTTGGTTCGCAGTTAAGCTGGCATATAAACAGTAAGCTGGGAGCAGATTCGGTAAATGCATTTAAGAATGTTGATGTGATATTACCGAACATACCAAATCTAATGACAAACATGATGAGGTGGTATGAAGATCCTGCCGGTGGTAACAAGCTGAAGGATCAGACTAATTATGTAAGAGCAAGAGATGATTATGACAGAAGAAGAATTGAATATTACAGGGATACATTAAATGCAGCTTATGATGTTTCCTCAGCTCTTTATACCGGTGGTGTAAATGGATTCCCCGTCGGAGATTTAAACTGGTTCCCGGATAAAAAAGCTGCATGGGAAAATCCAATTGGTACTGTTACAGTTACTTCTCCAAACGGAGGTGAAAGCTGGACTTCAGGAACAACAAATAATATTACTTGGACATCTACCGGCAATATAAGCACAATTGATATTCAGTATTCCAAAGACAATGGAACAAACTGGACAACAATCGCAAGCAACTTATCAAACTCCGGTTTATATGAATGGCCGATTCCTGCCGGGTTAAGTTCTGTACAAAGCCGTATTCAGGTAGTTGCTTACTTTGAAACACAGCAGACATCTGACGCAAGCGACAATGTTTTTACAGTGCATGTTCCTGCAGTGTTGGAAGATGTTGTCCATATTGTACCATTTGACGGAAGTGATGCAACATATGTAAACGCACAGATTGTAGCTGATACAGTAGCTACAAACGGATTACTACCGACACGTGTCTATGAATTGCAGAGAGACGCCTATTATTTGGCTAATGCAATATTCACAGTTCCAAACGGTAAAACACTTCGTCTGCGTGCTGCAGATGGAACAGGTAAAAAACCTATTATCTACCTGTGGGAATCAGGAACCGGAAGCAATCCGACAAGACCACCGGGAAACTTTGTTGTATTAAATGGCGGAAATCTTGAGATGAAAAATATCTGCGTCGCAGGTTTTTATGAACCTGAAGAAAGCAGGGTAGAAGGAACACAGGGTGGATTGATTAATACCACGGCAGCAGGCGCTACAATAATATTGGACGGGGTAATCCTGACTAATATTAATGGGCAGCATGTAAGAACAGGCCAGAATACTGTAAAGGTACAGATAACAAATTCAATCTTTGCCAATATGGGATGCCTTTCAACATCGAATCTTGGAGCAGGAAAAGGAATTGATTTACGCGAAGCTGCATGCGATACATTTATCTTGGTAAACAACACATTTGTAAATTACCAGGATAGAGCAATTCGTCATTATAACTTTGCAAATCCTGCAACAGGTACAGGCGTAATAAAATATGGAAGGATAGACCATAACACATTCATAAACGGAATGGGCTTCCATGGATTATTCTCACTTGGCAACGTGGGTGACCAGATATTGATTGAAAATAATTTGTTTGTCGATGGCTTTGCACTGGGAGAGGATTCAACAGATGCAACAAGAGCAGCAGAATGGGCAAACACCGGAGAGTTCTATCCAAACGGAAGAAACAGAATCACCTGGATATTCACTGCGCCGAACGATGTAACACAATGGAGTATTAAAAATAATTATTACAGTCAGTCTGATGCGGGAAAACAATTTCTTGCAGATTTTAACTTCCCGGTTGGTTCGCAGTTAAGCTGGCATATAAACAGTAAGCTGGGAGCAGATTCGGTAAATGCATTTAAGAATGTTGATGTGATATTACCGAACATACCAAATCTAATGACAAACATGATGAGGTGGTATGAAGATCCTGCCGGTGGTAACAAGCTGAAGGATCAGACTAATTATGTAAGAGCAAGAGATGATTATGACAGAAGAAGAATTGAATATTACAGGGATACATTAAATGCAGCTTATGATGCATCGTCAGTTTTATATACCGGCGCTGCTGGTTATCCGGCAGGAGACCTTAACTGGTTCCCGGATAAAAAAGCAGCCTGGGAAATTAATCCAACTGCAGTTGATGAAGAGAACATTTCGAAGGTAGAAGGATATACTTTGAAACAAAATTATCCGAACCCGTTCAACCCTTCAACAATTATCAACTATGAACTTCCTTCAACCGGTTTAATATCAATAAAAGTATTTGATGTTATTGGTCAGGAAGTTACAACACTTGTAAATGAAATTAAACCTGCCGGGAAATATTCGGTTAAATTTGATGCAAGCAAAATTAATAGCGGAGTTTATTTCTATAAACTGGTTGCAAATAATGTCTCTATTACAAGAAAGATGGTTTTGATTAAATAATTACCGCATGTTTTTAGCGAAGCTGGAAATATCTTTCCGGCTTCGCAATTTTATCTTCAGATTTTCATAAAAGGATTCTTAATACTCAAAGGAATTTAGTATTTTTTGTTCTGAAAATTAACTTTTATTTGAAGTGGTAATACCTCTCATCGACATCCTTATAGTCGTAACGGAATTAAAAAATGAATAAGAAATTTCGTCCAATAAAACTGGATGACTTAGCAAAACAATTAAAGGTCTCGAAGGTTACTATATCCAAAGCTTTAAGAGGTCATCCGGATATATCACCTGAAACAACGGAAAAAGTAAAACAACTTGCAGATAAACTTGGTTATATGCCGAACATTCTTGCAAGAAATTTATCGTCACGCAAATCAAATACAATAGGTTTGGTTGTTCCAAAGATTGCACATATTTTCTTTTCTACGGTAATTGAAGCGGTTTACGACAAAGCTTTTGAAAATAATTATGAAATCGTATTAACTGTTTCCCAGGAACATGCAGAAAGGGAAAGGAAGCATATACAATCTTTGCTTTCAATGCGTGTGGACGGTCTTATTGTTTCCGTAACACAAGAGACAAAGGATTTATCAATTTATGAAAGGGTGATTCAGCAAGGTGTTCCCCTTGTATTCATTGATAGAGTTTTGCCAATAAAAGGTGTTTCAACAGTTACAGTTGATGACAGGGGCGGAGCATTTTCCGCAGTAGATTATGCCATTAAAAAAGGTTATAAGAAGATTGCTCATCTTGGTGGTTACCATCATATAAATATTGGCAGGCAGCGCTATGAAGGTTTTATTGAAGCAATGAACAAGTACAGGATTCCTGTAAATCCAAACCTTATTACCGAAGGCGGCTTTAGCGAAGAAGACGGCTACAATGGATTCATGAAAATATTTAAAAAAGGAAGTATTCCTGAATATGTTTTTGCGGTTACATATCCAGTCGCTCTTGGAATGTACGCTGCAGCTCTTGAGCTTGGATTAAAAATTCCGCAGGATATTGAAGTAACTTGTTTCGGTAAAAACTCATTTGACAGATACATTCCATCAGTATTCAATTTTATTAATCAGCCTGCAAAAGATATTGGTACTGAAGCTGTTAAGTTGATGCTGGCCCAGATAAATAATCCAAAAGAATTCGAGTCAAAACAGATTGTGCTTAAAACACAACTTGTAATTAAAGGATTGGAAAATAATAAATCATTCATCCCCTGATTTTATTTTAAGATTATCACCAAACTTGAAAAACTTTACCTGGATTTATTTCCTCATAATTATTTTATCAGTTAATAATTCCTTTGCCCTCTCTGCGGATATAATTGTATCCAAAGACGGCAGCGGGAATTTTATGACTATCCAGGATGCGTTAAACTCCGTGCCGGAAAACAATGGTAAACAATTTATCATCTATATTAAAAACGGAGTTTATAATGAAAAACTCTATATCGAAAAAAATAACGTGGCTCTTATTGGTGAAAACAGGGACAGCGTAAAAATAATTTTCGCAGAACTTAGAAAGAACTGGCGCATTGATCATCCGGATGATTATGGTTCTGCAGTTATAAATATTAAAGAAGATATAACTTATCTGTTCTTCAAAAATCTTACTGTTCATAATAATTATGGTTCACTCTATGGCGATAATGATCACCAGTTCGCAATAAGGGGCGGCGGCAATAAAATAATAATTATTGATTGTAATATTATTGCCGATGGTGGTGATACACTTAGTTTATGGAACAGTGAGAGCGGAATGTATTATCACAGGAACTGCTACTTTGAAGGTTATGTTGATTTTGTTTGCCCGCGCGGCTGGTGTTATATAGCGGATTCAAAATTTTATGGACATAACCTTAATGCTTCCATCTGGCATGACGGCAGCAAAAATAAAGATCAGAAATTTGTAATCAGGAACTCCTCCTTCCAAGGCATCACGAATTTTGGCTTAGGTAGATTTCATCGTGATGCCCAGTTTTTTCTTTTGGATTGTTCATTCTCTTCTGATATGGCTGATAAGAAAATTTATTTCAAGCAGTCAGATCCGCCGCGAACTTTGCAATGGGGAATGGACAGAATTTATTTCTTCAACTGCCACGGAGAAAAAACCGATTATCCGTGGCATGCAGATAATTTGGAATTGGCCGAAGGTTCACCTAAAGCTGAAGGTATAAATCCCAAATGGGTATTTGGAGAAAGATGGGATCCTGAAAAGGTATTACTGGAAACAGAAATAAAATTTAATAATTAATAGAAATAGACAATAAAGGAATTTTTATGATGAATATATTTGATCTTACAGGCAAGACAGCAATTGTAACAGGTGGTACAACCGGACTTGGACGAGGTATTGCTTTGGCACTAGCTAATGCCGGCGCTGATATTGTAATTGTTGATATTGTTGATGATGATGAAACCAAAGATAGAATTACCGCAATGGGAAATAAAGTTATGCGCATTCAGACTGATCTTTCTAAATATGAAAACATTCAGGATGTGGTTAGTAAAACAATAGCAGAATTCGGTAAGGTTGATATTCTTTTTAACAACGCAGGTATTATCCGCCGTACTCCTGCAGTTGATTTCTCTGAAAAAGACTGGGATGATGTAATGAACATTAATTCCAAAACTGTTTTCTTTTTATCCCAGGCTGTTGCCAGGGACATGATGAAAAGAAATTATGGCAAAATTATTAATACTGCTTCGCTGTTAAGTTTCAGCGGAGGAATAACAGTACCAAGTTATGCTGCAAGCAAAGGTGCAGTTGCACAAATTACAAAGGCCCTTGCCAACGAATGGGCCAAGTACGGGTTGAACATCAATGCAATAGCGCCCGGTTACATGATTACAAACAATACTGCTCCTTTAAGAAAAGATCCCGAAAGAACAGATTCAATTACTGAAAGAATTCCTGCCGGAAGATGGGGAAACCCGGAAGATCTTCAGGGAGCAGCAATATTTTTGGCTTCGGCTGCATCAGACTATATTAATGGCCATGTTCTGGTTGTTGACGGTGGATGGATGGCTCGATAAATCTTTTTAAATTTTAACATCAAGACTCTTCATTATTAATACAGTAAACAGTATCGCAAACATTTCTTATTCAAAATAAATTATAGAACAGAGGTAAAGACTATGCAATTGGAAAAGTATTCAATTGGTGTAGGTGATCGTTTTGGTCACCAGGGAAAAGCACAATTATCCGCTTTGGTTAAAGCTAAACTGAACGGAGTGGATATTGTTCCGGTCTGGAATAAATCTAAAAGGGAACATACACTGATTGGTTCACTTCCCGTAAGCGTTAAAGATGAAGCAGTGAATGCAGTTAAAGAACTGGGATGGAAAGATTCTTATTACATAGATGCTGATCATATAGGTATAAAAACTGTTGATGATTTTATTGAACACAGCAACTTCTTTACGCTTGATGTTGCAGATTTTATTAATCAGCCGTATGACAAGAAAGATTTTGAAAACTTTATTGTAAGGGCAAATGAATTTATAGGCGAGCTTACAATTCCAAACGTTTCAAAATCATTTACTGTAACTAAAGAAAGTTTAAGTGAAATTGCGTCACGCTTTTTAACCGCCATTAAAGAAGCCGGAAAAATATATAAGCACATTGAATCAGTTAAAGGTAAGGATAACTTTGTAACAGAAGTTTCATTGGACGAATATCATCAGGCTCAGTCGCCGGAAGAATTATTCTTTATCCTGCTTGGTCTTTCTATGGAAGGTGTTCCTGCTCAGACTATCGCACCAAAGTTCTCAGGAAGATTTAATAAAGGTGTGGATTATGTTGGTAACGTTGATCAGTTTGCAAGAGAATTTGAAGATGATGTTGCGGTGATTAAACACGCTGTTAAATTGTTCTCATTACCTGCTAACCTGAAATTAAGTGTTCATTCCGGCAGCGATAAATTTTCAATCTATAAACCGATAAGTAAAATTATTAAAAAGTATGATGCAGGTATTCATCTTAAAACTGCCGGTACGACATGGCTTGAAGAGTTGATTGGATTAGCTGAAGCAGGTGGTGAAGGTTTGCAGATTGCAAAAGATGTTTATGAGGCTTCCGTTGCAAGGATTGACGAACTGATGAAACCATACCTTACAGTTGTTGATATTGATGTGAAGAAACTGCCTTCTGTTGAAGAAGTTAAGAGTTGGAGTGCTAAGGATTTTACATCCGCATTAAGACATGATCAAAGCAATCCGAAATTTAATATTCACTTCAGGCAGCTTTTACACCTTGGTTATAAGATAGCAGCGGAAATGGGAAACAGGTATATTTCAGCACTGGAAAAATATGATGAGATTATTGCGAAGAATGTTTCGGAAAATATTTTTGATCGTCATATCAAACCACTGTTTCTAAGTTAATATTGTTAATAAATAAAGGATTTCAAAATGGACGTTAGATTCACCACAGATAAGAGTTCATATAAAAGAATGACTACCGATGAGCTTAAAAAACTTTTCCTTATTGATAAGCTTTTTGTTGACGATGAGATTTACATGCTGTACTCGGATATTGACAGATCAATTACCGGTTCCGCAGTACCAAAAGATAAATCACTTGTTCTTCAAAGCAGTAAAAAAGAAATGGCAGCAGACTATTTTCTTGAAAGAAGAGAAATGGGAATAATTAATATTGGTGATCCAGGAAAAGTTATTGCTGATGGGACTGAATATAAAATGGTAAAGAGAGATGCTTTGTATCTTGGCAAAGGAATTAAATCAGTTGAGTTTTTAAGCGATGATAAAAATGCACCTGCAAAATTTTATTTTGTCTCCTATCCCGCTCATACACAATACCCTTTAGCTTATATAAAATTTTCTGATGTTGAAGGGACAAAACTTGGAAATACCAAAGACGCTAACAAGCGTACAATTTATAAATATATTCAGCCTAAAACTGTTAAGACTTGTCAGCTTGTTATGGGTTTAACAGAGCTTGATGAAGGTCAGGTATGGAATACAATGCCGGTTCATACACATCAGCGCCGTTCTGAAGTTTATATGTATTTCAATCTTAAAGAAGATGCTGTTGTGTTTCATCTGTTTGGTGAACCAAACGAGACGAGACATTTCGCTATTAGAAATCAGCAAGCCGTTCTTTCACCAAGCTGGTCAATTCATTCCGGTGTTGCCACACAAAGTTATACTTTTATCTGGGCAATGGGTGGAGAAAACCAGGACTTTGATGATATGGATTGGGTTGCAATGAAAGACTTAAATTAATTTTTAAAATAAATTTCCGGGAGTACAAAATGTCCAAATTTGATTTCAGTGATCTTAAAGATAAAGTATGCGTGGTTACAGGAGGATGCGGTGTTATAGGTACAACTTTTACTGAGGCTCTTATTGATGCCGGGCTTAAGGTTGCAATTATTGATTACAAAAAAGGCAGGTGCGAAGAATGTACAAGAGAAAAAGCGAGGAAAAATAATTTACCGGTACTTTGCCTTACTGCTAATGTTTTAAGTGAACAGGAACTTACCGAAGCTAAAGAAAAAATAAATGCTGAGTTTGGTAAAGTTGATATTCTAATCAATGGGGCAGGTGGAAATTCACCTAAGGCTACAACTGCAAATGAATTTCTGAACGAAGAGAATATGAATGATTTGTCAAAATCATTTTTCGGACTTGACCTTGACGGCTTTAAACATGTTTTCGATCTGAACTTTCTTGGTACCGTTCTGCCCACAATGGTTTTTGCAAAAGATATGATCGGCCGCGGCGGAAGGATCCTTAATATCTCATCAATGAATTCTTACAGACCTCTTACAAAAATTCCTGCTTACTCTGCAGCCAAAGCTTCAATTAATAATTTAACAGAATGGCTTGCTGTTCATTTTGCTAAAGTGAACGTTAGAGTTAATGCAATTGCACCGGGCTTCTTCCTTACAAATCAAAACAGGTTTTTAATGATTGATGAAAAAACCGGTGAACTTTCTCCAAGAGGAAAGAAAATATTTTCCGGAATACCAATGGAAAGATTTGGTGAGCCCGAAGATCTTATTGGTACTTTGCTTTTCCTTCTTTCCGATATTTCAAAATATGTAACGGGCGTTATAATTCCTGTTGACGGGGGTTTTAATGCGTACTCAGGTGTGTAAGAATATTTTCAATTTTTAATTCTATAGGAAAACAAAATGAGCAGTGTTCTAAATTATAATAAAGAAGCAAAAATGGATTTCATCTCAATCGGTGCCTTGGTTCACCGTTTAGACCCCGGAATTATTCCTTTCCGTAAAGCTACAGAATGTAAAATTCATGTTAGCGGTGGAGAGTTTAATGTTGCCGCCAATCTTTCAGATTGTTTTAAAATGAATACCGGCGTTGCAACCGCAATGGTAAATTATCAAATTGGAGATATGATTGCTGAACGAGTTAAAGCAATGGGAGTAAAACCATTTTATAAATATTTCAAACACAATGGTGTTAACGGACCAAATATGGCAACTGTTTACAGCGATCGTGGTTTTGGTTCACGTGCGCCTGTTGTTTTTTATAATAGAGCAAATGAAGGTGGTGCTTTACTTAAACCGGGAGATTTTAACTGGAGAGAAATTTTTGCAGATGGAGTTAAATGGTTTCATAGCGGCGGCATATTTGCTTCTCTTTCGGAAACAACCGGCCCTACAATAATTGAAGGAATGAAAGCCGCAAAAGCAGCCGGTGCAATTACAAGCTTCGATCTTAACTACCGCGCTAAACTCTGGAACATCTGGGGCGGTGAACAGAAAGCTGCCGAGATAATTGACGGCATTGTTAAAAATGTTGATGTTATAATTGGCAACGAAGAAGATTTACAGAAAGGACTCGGGATTCCAGGTCCTGAAGTTGCAGCTAAATCAAAACTTGATCCTACAGTTTTCTTCGGAATGATTGACAAGGTAACTGCAAAATATCCGCAGGTTAAAATTGTTGCTACAACTTTGCGCGAAGTTCATTCAACAAATCATCATAGCTGGAGCGCAGTTGCATGGATAAACGGCAAAACATATCAGGCTCCAACATGCGAACTTAATGTTTATGATCGTGTTGGCGGCGGCGATGGTTTTGCTGCAGGATTTATTTACGGATTGCTGACAGATGAATCACCCGAAGAAGCAGTTAAACTTGGCTGGGCTCACGGTGCGTTACTTACTACATTTCCCGGTGATACAACAATGTCTTCAATAGATGAAGTGAAAGCATTCGCAAAAGGCGGATCAGCTCGCATTCAACGTTGATGAAAGGATGATTTGAAATGTTACTTTATAGTAAAGGATCGGAAGCTGCTTCATTCTCAAAAGAAGAATTAAAAGAAGTACTTTATTCTGTTCTAGATAAACTTGGTCCAAGGAAAAAAGTTCTTGCTATTCCTCCTGATTTTACACGCTTTCATTCGCAGGCAGGAATAATTACAGAAATGATCTGGCAATATTACGGTGAAAGTTTAACGGATGTATTACCCGCACTTGGTACTCACGTTCCAATGACTTCATCTGAAATAAAAAAAATGTACGGGCAAACTCCTGAGAATCTTTTCAGAGTTCATGATTGGCGTGAAGGACTCGTAACACTTGGTGAAGTGCCGACAGAATTTGTAAAGAAAGTTTCTGAGGGAGCAGTTGATTATCCCTGGCCTGCACAGGTAGATAAACTTCTTGTTGAAGGGAATTTTGATTTGATTCTATCCGTAGGTCAGGTTGTTCCTCATGAAGTAATTGGAATGGCAAACTACAACAAAAATATTTTTGTTGGTACCGGCGGAAGGGAAGGAATAAATAAAAGTCATTTCCTTGGCGCTGCTTACGGTATGGAAAGAATAATGGGAAGAGCAGATAATCCTGTAAGACAAGTCCTGAATTACGCTTCAGAAAATTTTGCAAAACATCTGCCTATAGTTTATATACAGACAGTTGTCGGCAAAGATGAATCCGGCAATCTTACAATCAGAGGCTTGTACATTGGTGATGATGTTGAATGTTTTAATCTTGCAGCCGCGCTTTCCCTTAAAGTTAATTTTGAAATGCTTGATAAACCTTTGAAGAAAGTTGTTGTCTATCTTGATCCTGAAGAATTTAAAACTACCTGGCTTGGCAATAAAAGCATTTACCGGACACGTATGGCAATTGCAGATGGCGGCGAATTAATTGTGCTTGCTCCGGGATTGAAAGAATTTGGCGAAGATAAAGGAATTGATAAGTTAATCCGCAAGTACGGTTATGTTAACACTCCAAAAGTTCTTCAGTATGTAAAAGAGAATGAGGATTTAAGAAACAATCTTTCCGCTGCTGCGCATTTAATTCATGGAACATCGGAAGGAAGATTTACAATAACTTACTGCCCGGGTAAAATAACCAAAGAAGAAATTGAAAGCGTAAACTTTAATTATGCTGATCTTGAGACAATGTTGAAAAAGTATAACCCGGAAAAATTAGTTGATGGATTCAACATAATGCCGGATAGTGAAGAAATATTTTATATATCAAATCCCGCACTTGGATTGTGGGCTTACAAAGAAAGATTCAAATAAGTTTAAAAGGAATTAATATGAAATCCAATATAGGTTTAATTGGCATTGGAGTAATGGGAGAAAATCTTTCGCTTAATATGGAAAGCAAAGGTTTCTCTGTTTCGGTTTATGATCTGGCAAAAGATAAAGTTGAAAAATTTGTGAACGGAAGAGGCGCAGGTAAAAAAATTACAGGCACTTATTCTCCGCAGGAGTTGGTAAACTCGCTTGAAACTCCGCGTAAAATTATGATGATGGTTCAGGCTGGTAAAGCTGTTGATAATGTTATTGATACTCTTGTTCCTCTCTTGCAGGAAGGCGATATAATTATTGATGGCGGTAACTCTCACTTTCCCGATACAACAAGAAGAACAAAATATCTTGAGAGCAAAGGTTTACTTTTTATTGGTACCGGAGTTTCCGGTGGTGAAGAAGGCGCTCTGCTTGGTCCTTCAATTATGCCGGGCGGTTCTGCAAAAGCATGGCCAACAGTAAAACCAATATTTCAGGCGATTGCCGCAAAAGTAGAAAATAATATTCCTTGCTGCGACTGGATTGGCGAAGAAGGCGCCGGGCACTTTGTTAAAATGGTCCATAACGGAATTGAATACGGTGATATGCAGTTGATTACCGAAGCATATTTGATTATGAGAGATTTGCTTGGAATGTCAGCCGGTGAAATGCACGAAGTATTTAAAGAATGGAATGAAGGTGAACTTAACAGCTATCTTATAGAAATTACAAGAGATATTCTTGCTTATAAAGATAATGATGGCAAACCACTAGTAGATAAAATTCTTGATACGGCAGGTCAAAAGGGAACAGGCAAATGGACAGGAATTGCTTCGCTTGATCTGGGTATTCCTCTTACTCTTATCGGTGAAGCCGTTTATGCAAGATGTCTTTCTTCAATTAAGGATGAAAGAGTGATGGCCTCAGGAATTTTGCATGGACCAAAGCCAAAATTTGACGGAGATAAAAAAGCTTTTGTTGAAGATATAAGAAAAGCATTATTTGCTTCAAAGATTGTTTCGTACGCTCAGGGCTACGTTTTGATGAAAGCCGCAGCTGAAGAATATAAATGGAATTTAAATTATGGCGGTATTGCGCTTATGTGGCGCGGCGGTTGTATTATTCGCTCAGTATTCCTTGGCAAAATCAAAGAAGCATTTGATAAAAACCCCGCAATTACAAATTTACTTCTTGATCCGTTCTTCAAAGATAAAATTGAGAACTCACAGGACTCATGGAGAAGGGTTGTAGCAACAGCAGCGCTTAACGGAATCTGGATTCCTGCAATGTCTACCGCGTTAAATTATTTTGATGGATACAGAACCGCTAAACTGCCTGCTAATCTTTTACAGGCACAGCGTGATTATTTCGGCGCTCATCTATATGAACGCATTGATAAACCAAGAGGAGAATATTTCCATACAAACTGGACAGGTAAAGGCGGAGAAACAACTTCTTC
>CAZIDB010000080.1:0-1559 GCA_964537965.1 uncultured Melioribacter sp.
ATCTTATAAACTTCCGAATTTGGATCTGTATAGGCAGCGTTTGTAATATCTTCACCAAACTGATGATAGATATTACTGTTGCCCCAGCAGGAAGAAAACGCTCCCCACGTTGAACCATATCCTGATGAAGTTACACCGGCAAAAGCATAACGGTACATAAAATAAAAATATACATCCTGCAAAGTCTGTTGTTTAACAGTTCCGGCATCATCAACAATCCCGGTATTTTTAAATACGTAATCATTAATAATGAAACTGCCGTAATCCGGGCCGGAGAATGACATTACCTTTTTTGTAACTGTTATTCCCATTGAAGTATTGTACTTAACATGTACTTCTCTTTCCGCTATAAGGTTCTGATCTGTTTCATCCAGAATATCATAGCTGTTAAGGACTGTTGCATTCGCATCATCTACAACAACGTTCGGGTGATTAAACTGCCCTTTAAGTTTTAGTTCAACCGGAAAGATCTGGTCTGCAGGAGGGACCGCTTTTGGCCCGCTGCCGATTACTTTATAACTCTTAATTTTATTTTCAACCGGGTCATTAAAATTTTTACAGCCAATTAATAAACCTCTGAATCTCATGGTATTTTGGTCAATGCCATATTGTGCCGGCCATGAACAGTAATTCGCATTTCCCTGAGTAAACTCTCCTTCGTATTCAGCACCAACTTCATTTATAGGAGTTTGTAGTTCTGAAACGCGAAGCCATCGGATATCCTGCGCATAATTATTATTTGTAAAGCAGAGGATTGAAAAGCCGATTAATGTTATTACAAATTGTATTTCAATTTTTATTTTTTTCATGAATACCTCAGTCGCTTGCTAATCGGTAAAATTAAATGATACTCTTAAGCCGAAATAAATTTTCCTTGGATCAAGGAACCAGTATGTGGAAGCATTGGGCATATCAATGTAGGCCTTGTCTTTATTAATCTGATCAATTCTTGACTGATTAACCTTGACCCATCTTTCGCTGACAGGAATGTTTTGATTATCAATATACTGCCAGTAGGCGCCTGTTTTTCCTTCATAATAAATTGGTCTTGTCTTTCCGGTTTTTGTAATATCAATCTGGTTCTGATATTCCATCGGTTGAAATTCAACACCGGGTTCACGATAATCTCCAACTTTATCATCACCCGGAATGTTATCATACTGAGAGCTCTTAGGCAGGTGAAGCGATTCCATATATTCCTGATCGCCGGTATTCCATAATCTTAAAGTATTGAACAGGTTGCTTATATCCATAAACAAACCGAAATCAAATTTGCCGATGTTTATGTTCTTCTGAAATCTTAGGTTAGCACCGAAATAATCTACAGCCTGAACATTGTAAGCAACAGACGGAAGTCCTTTTGGATTCCATGTAGTCCAGTAACCTTCCTGCCAGTCAAGAACAATATTCAGTAAAAAGCCACTGAAAATTTTATGTCCAAGTATTTCCGGACCAAAATCTGCCGGTGTGTACAAACTGAAATTAGCTCTTGCATACGGCTGTGGAATCGGACGATCCTGGTATAAGTTTACCGTTGCTTCATCCCATCTTTTCTGGTC
>CAZIDB010000080.1:1659-8485 GCA_964537965.1 uncultured Melioribacter sp.
AATTTTGAATTTTCAGTTATCGGATGCGCAACACCAAGTCTTGGACTTAACTGCCATTGGGCTTTTGCATCTTCCGTCTTAAATGCTTTTGAAGAGTTATAATTAGAAGAAAAGAAAGCCGCATAGAACGGATCGAGAGCCCACCAGCTGCTGTTGGAATTGCTGTAATCCAATCTCAGACCGGCATTCATTGTAAATCCTTTCGTCTCTAATTTATCCTGAATGTATGCTGCTGCTCTGTATGGATAGACATGCATTTGTACACGGTTATTATACTTTTCTGCTGCCTGCCCACCCGAAGCAATTGTACCGTAATCGAAATCAAGATCGTTATAATTATATTCAATGCCGGCTTTAACAAGGTTATGAAAATTTACCTGGCTTGTAAAATCTGCTTTTACGGTAGTCGAATTAACAACCGTGTTGTCCCTTGCTCTTGCAAAATGCTGACCTCCGGTAAGTATAATTCCGTATGAATCATACGGCCAGTAACCAAACGGGTTGCTGTCTTCATAGAATCCCGGTATTACTTCATATTTTGCAGATGTATCCCTTATTGCTGCGGGACGAGTAAAATAATCTCTCCTGAAAGTCTCCACTGAAATTTCATAAAAGGTAGTTGAGTTAAGCGTATGAGTAAGTCTTCCCGCAAATGAACGCTGTCCAATATCCGAAAGACAGAAATTATAATCAGAAAATATTCCGCCAAGATCTGCAGTGCTTGAGACATAACTTATTATACCGGCTATTTCAGTGGGCCAGTGTGGATAAAAATATGTGCCTGTAGCATCCCAGTTATGTCTAATTGTATATTGTTTTCCAATAAGACTTGATAAACGCAGCTTCATAGAAGGAGTTATATCTGATACAAGCTGCATTGCCCAACTGTAATCATGATAATCTTCTCTTGTAACCGGAAACAATAGCATATCACGATTACTTCTGTATGAAGTGAAAAATCTTAAGTCACCTAAATACGAACCCACGACTGGTATCGGTCCGCCGAATCCTGCATCGATATCGTAATCCGGTTTATTGTTGGATTGTTTCTTCCGTGTTTCGTATTCAAAAACTCTTTGTGCACCTAAAGGAGTAAGGTCATTGTCGGGATCATTGTCCGTACAAAGAATTCTTGAGATTTCATTCCAACCCATAAACTCAGGATATTGCCTGCGGGTGTATTCATCCCACTTGCCGTTACCTGTCCCCGTCCAGCAAACATCAGGGTCAAAGAACGGGCGCAAAGCAAATGAGTATGGATCTGTCACATCAAGTATTCCGTCACCTTTATAATATTTTGCCGCAGGAGGACTCATACGAACCTGGAAGTTTCCATAGTAACCCTGTTTGCTTCCTTCGCGCGTAACTACGTTAACAATACCGCTTCTAACCTGTCCGTACTCAGCATTAAAGCCGCCGCGCTCAACAGAAATTTCTTTTACTGAACTTAAGGCTACCTGTGTAATCGGTTCATTGTTTCTTGGATCGCGCAACGTAACGCCATCAACCTGGAAAAGTATATTATCACCGTCACCACCACGGATACTTAATCCACCGCCTACACTAACTTTACCTCTTGTATAATTTGAAACAAATGTTGGTTGGGAAGCATAACCGGGGCTACCTCCCCATCCGCCGCGAATACCTGCCTGTAAACCAACAGCACTAACAACACTTGTAATCGGCAGTTCTTTTACTTCCTTGTCGGTTACATTAACAACACTTGTAGCAACATCCTCTTTAATAATCGGTCGTTGTGCAAGAATTGTCATTTCACTTAACTCTATTGCGGTAGATTCCAGTGCAACATCAATTCTTGTAGTCTGATCAATATTTACTCTAACTTCTTTTATAGTGGTGTTCCTGAATCCCACGAAGGAAATCTGAAGAGTATAAGCACCGGGAGGAACATCAAGGATTGTGTACTGACCATTAGCATCAGAAACAGCACCCAGCTTTGTTCCAACAACAACTATTGCTGCTCCCATTAAAGTTTCTTCAGTTGATTTGTCGGTAATAATTCCGGCTATTTTTCCTGTAGTGCCGGACCACGCGGGTGAAGTTATGATAAATATAAACAGTAGAATCGGTACAACTACCTTCTTCAGTTGTTTCATATTCAATTACTCCTTACTGATTAAGTAATTTAATATCGCCTGAAGGCGAGGTTTTTCGTCTCAAATACTGAAACAAAAAGTCAATTTATGATTTTACGAGCTTTAAGAAGCCTGGTTATTTATCTGATTACTCAACAAGATCCGGTTACACTCATTTGTGCAAAGAAAAAAATTTCTACTTTGCGTGATGAATATAGCAGGATTGAATTAACAATGCTTTTGTTAGTGTTCCAATTGTTTTAATCATTATCCCAATCTGGATTTTAAGCGTATTTTCCAAATAAATTGCTTTGTTAAGAAGAAATTATACTGATAAAAAATTTATATGTATTGTAATAACCTTATTAAATACTACCATCCTTCCGGTCTTTGAATTATGAATCTAACCTGCTTTTCTTATCTGCAAATACATTTTTCATTCCCATTTAACCATCTGATAATCCCCGGTTAAAATTGATATGATTAAGCTCTATTTTTAAGTGGTCAGTAGGTAAATTCTTTTATAAATTTACGGTAACTTTTAGCCGGATAATAATTAAGCAAACTTCACTTTGTTAATCTTTCAGAAACTTTAGAGTTCATTTTTGTATGATCAGTTTGGTAAAAAAATTTTTCTTCCTTTTAGCTGCAGGTAGCGCAATATTTGCCCAGTCTTACCTTAATAATTTGAAATTTGAAAAATATTCTACCTCGATGGGGTTATCTTCCAACGCTCAGCGCTGTATTACACAGGATAAGGAAGGATTTATCTGGATAGGAACCGACGACGGTTTAAACAGGTTCGACGGAAGAACATTTAAAGTTTACAGGACAAATCAAAATGACCCGAACAGTTTAAGAAGCAATATTATTAATTGTTTGTTCACAGACAGTAAAAGCACTCTCTGGATTGGCACAACCGCCGGTGGTTTAAGCCGATATGATAAATACAAAGACAATTTTACCAACTACGTTTCAAGCTTAGATAGCAATTCCCTTTTAAATAATGATATTACTACTATTGCAGAAGATAATTTTAACCGTATCTGGATTGGCACTTCAATCGGTCTTCATTTATTTGATCCTAAGATTAATGGATTCAGAAATTTTACTACTGTTACCGGGCAGCCGTTAAACTCGGGTACCATAGCATATAACCACGTTAAGAAAATTATAGTTGATAATGATTTACTCTGGATTGGATATACAACAGGAATCCTGACTGCACTCAACACAAAAACATTGACCTTTACACACTATAAATTATTTGATGTAAGCAGCACTACTGTAGCAGATTTTTCGGTAAATAATCTTGTACTGGATGGGAATAAAATCTGGATAAGTACCTGGAGTAAAGGTATATGGATATTTGATAAATCAACAGGTAAAAGTTATCCGTACGAAAAAGAAAAAAGCCAGTATGTAAACTTCATTTTTAAAGATAACATGAACAGAATATGGTACAGCCCTGAATCCAAAGGCTTGATAATGTTTGACGGAAAGAATGAAGTGAATTACCAGTTCGACGATTATGACAGGTACAGTCTTTCTTCAAATATTCTTGCTGATATTTTCCAGGATAAGCAGGGAAACCTTTGGCTGGCAAATAAACAGGGTGATCTTAATTATCTAAAACTTAACAACCCTTTTCATTCCTGGTACAAGAAACCAAGCTCGGTTTATGGTTTATCGAACAATTTGTTAACAGTAATAATCGAAGATTCAAAGAAGAGAATCTGGATTGGCTACCAGGATGGTGGTATTGATATTATTGATCCGCAGAATAAACAGTCGAGAATTCATATTAAAGGTGATAACTCAAGCGGTTTAGGACCCGGGCCTGTAACTTCTATTTTGAATGGGAAAGATGGGACTGTTTGGATTGGCAAATACCTGGATGGACTGAAGAAATATGACGAAAAAACCGGAAGGTTTACTTCTTATAAACATATTGACGGAGATTTGGAATCTATTGCCGGTAACGATATAAGACACATAACAGAGGACCAGAACGGAAACCTGTGGCTTGCAATTCATGGAGGCGGCATTGATAAGTTCGATCCGAAGACAGGAAAGTTTTTTCACTACAGAAGAAATGATAATAATCCATCGACAACAATTATAAGCGATTGGACTTTTACTGCAGTATGCGACAAGAATAATAACATCTGGGTTGGTACAATTGCGGGTGTGTCTGTGCTTTCTGAGAAAAGCGCTATAGTAAAACATTATCTTGCAAATGCACCAGACGGACAAGACTTAAGCAATAACCTGTCAAGAGTAATTTATATAGATTCAAAAGATTATGTATGGATAGGAACAATTGATGGATTGAATAAATTAGATCCCAGGACAAATTCAATAAAGAAATATTTCACCGGTGATGGATTACCTAATACAGTCATCCTTGGAATTCTTGAAGATAATAACAATGATTTATGGATTAGTACTGCTAAAGGATTATCAAAATTCTTAAGACAAAAAGAGAAGTTTAAAAATTTTTCCGTGCTTGATGGACTTGTCACTGATGAATTTAATATGTTCTCTTCATTCAAAAGTCCTACCGGTGAATTATACTTTGGCGGGCGAGATGGTTTGAATTATTTCCATCCTGACAGTATTAAAACTAATACATATATTCCGCCGGTTTATATAACTGATTTCAAACTGTTCAATCAATCGGCTCCCGTAAAAAGAGAAAATGTTCAACAGGATTTTTACTTACCGGAAGAAATCAGTTTCTGCAAAGAAGTTACTCTTGAATATCACCAGAATGTTATTACTATTGAATTCATCGCGCTTAATTATCTTAACCTTGAAAAGAACCAGTACCGTTATAAGCTTGAAGGATTTGATAAAAACTGGACACTGCCGGGTTACAAACGGGAAGTAACATATACAAACCTTCCTCCCGGCGAATATGTATTTAAAGTCATCGCATCAAATAATGACGGCGTCTGGAATACACAAGGCGCATCTCTCAGCATAATAGTTAAACCTCCGTTATGGAGGACAAAATGGGCTTACGCATTTTATATTATTCTTTTAATTGTTCTTCTCTATTACTTCAGGAAAATAATTCTTCATGAAGCAAAAGTTAAAAGAACAATAGAGATGGAAGAACTTGAGATACAGAAGCTGCAGGAAATGGATAACCTGAAAATGCAGTTCTTCTCAAATGTATCCCATGAATTCCGAACTCCTTTAACATTAATCGTTGGACCGATTGAAAAACTTATTCGGACAACCAAAGATGAACTTCAGCAGGTACAGCTTAAACTTGTTTACAGGAATGCTAACCGCCTTTTAAGAATGATTAACCAGCTAATGGACTTCAGGAAAATTGAAGAGGCAAGACTTGAGCTTAATGCAACACCGGGAGATATCATAAATTTTATAAAAGATATTGTAAGTTCGTTTGAGCAGGAAGCAAAACACAGGAATATAGATTTTACTTACATTCCTTCGCATGAGTCTTACCAGCTATACTTCGATTCCGATAAACTTGAAAAAATAATTTTTAATCTTCTTTCCAATGCTTTTAAGTATACACCGGATAGCGGAGAAATTTCCATAAGTGTTTTAGTAGATAATGAACCGGGCTCATCAAATAATTTTATTATTAAAGTGAAAGACTCCGGTATTGGAATAGCAAAAGATCTGCTGCCGAAAATATTCGACAGGTTTTACCAGGTTAAAAATCAAAGAACTAACCAGGGAACAGGAATTGGTTTATCTTTTACTTATGAACTTGTTAAACTACACCAGGGACAAATAAACGTTGAAAGCGAACCGGAACACGGTTCAGAATTCATCGTATCATTACCGGTATGGTTAAACGAAGAACAATTACCGAAACATATTTCGGTTAATAAAACAACTGAACCGGTACAGGATTTTAGTATCTCAACCATTACTCAAAGCAATTTAGAAATTAAAAACGCTGTCGAATCAAACAATCTTCCACGAATATTAATAATAGAAGATAACGCCGACATGCGACTTTATATTAAGAATGAATTTTCCGACAGCTACAAAATTTCTGAAGCTCACAACGGCACGGTTGGATTAGAAAAGGCTTTTGAGGAAATGCCGGACGCAATTATTTGCGATGTTATGATGCCCGGTATAGACGGTTACCAGGTTTGCAAAACTTTAAAGCAGGACGAGAGGACAAGTCATATTCCGTTAGTAATGCTAACTGCAAAAAGTTCTGAGCAGCATACAATTGAAGGATTTGAAAGCGGTGCCGATGATTATGTCGCCAAGCCGTTCAATTCTGCTTTACTTAGAACAAGAATAAAAAATTTAATTGAATCAAGAATTACACTTCGAAAGAAATTTATAAAGGATCCGTTCGCTACAATTAAAGATATATCTCCTTCAAAGACGGATGAAAAACTTCTTAAAAAAGCATACGAAATTGTGGAAAAGAATATTGAGAACGCAGATTTTGAAGTAACTGATTTTGCAAATGAGATGTGTATGAGTCGCACACAATTATACCGGAAGATTCAGGCAATATCAGGTCAGTCTGTAAAAGAATTTATCCGTATCATCCGTTTGAAAAAAGCTGCCGAGTTATTATTAACTACAGATCAGAACGTCTCCGAGATTTCCGTAGCAGTTGGATTTAATTCTCTGTCATACTTTACTTCTTCATTCACTGAGTACTTTGGTATGAGCCCAACCAAATATTTGGAGAAACACACAAGGAAAAATTGAATATT
>CAZIDB010000080.1:8585-16933 GCA_964537965.1 uncultured Melioribacter sp.
TTTTCCTTCCCATCGGATTGAAAACATGGAATCCGTAACAAAATCAGGTCTGCCTGTATACCAGATAAAATCAATATCAGGATCAACCTTTTCCATGCTTAAAATTTTACGTTGAGAATCTTTATAATATTTTCCCAAAAGTCCCGGCTGATTGTCATTAGTTTTAAAATAATCGGAAGTAATTAATTTGCTTGCTTCCGGCGGATGATGATACATAAATTCTGTAACCGGACAAACGAGCAGCGAAGGCCCAAACATATACTGGTCATCAATTGAAAAAGTTTTCTGATCATTTGGAAAATCCATTGGCAATCCGCGCATAATTGTATAATCTTTATCAGTCACCATCCATGCTAAAGAATAAATGTACGGCATCAATCTGTAGCGCAAGTTATCAAATTTTTTTATCGGTTCAACAAACTCACCCATTTCCCAAATCTCACGCGGAGTTTCTGAACCATGAGAACGGAAGATTGGAGTAAACGCACCCATCTGAAACATTCGTGTATACAATTCCTGATATGCAGGATCTTTACCGCCCTGCATGAATACACCATCATACGCACCAAGTACAAAACCGCCGATATCAAAAGTCCAGTAAGGAATGCCGGACATACAATGATTTATACCAGCGGAAATTTGTTTACAGAATACTTCCCAGCTTGCACCGATATCACCGGACCAGGTTGTGGCAGCATTACGCTGCTGGCCGGAAAAAGTTGAACGGGTTAAAATATAAGCTCTGCGCTCCGATGTTTCTTCACGCCAGTATTTATAAAGATCATCAGTCATAGCTAATGAAAATGAGTTAAGATATCTTGCCCATGAACCGAGATGATTGCTTCCCATTTTTTTCAATTCATATTCACTTGATTCTTTTGTCATCGCATTAACTACATCGGGTTCAGTAGAATCAATCCACCAGCCATCAAGACCTTTGGAATATATTCCCTTCTTCAGGTATTTCCAGTATAATTTATTTGCCTCGGGATTGTAGGCATCATAATATTTGAAGCCTGCCCAGCCAACCGGTTTATAAAGAAAATCATGTTTAAGCATCTCAGAATAAATTTCTGTTTTTGGTCCAAGCGCCGGCCAAATAGAAATGATAATATGAAAATTCATCTGATGAAGTTTATCGCACATTTCTTTCGGCTCGGGAAAAAGTATTTTGTCGAAAAACATTCCGCTCCAGTTAGCTGCACCATTCCAGTAATCCCAATCCTGTATCATATTGTCGATCGGTATTTTAAGCCTGCGATATTTTTCAGCAACATTCATAAGCTCAGCCTGGGTGTCGTAATGTTCTTTGCTCTGCCAGTAACCGTAAGCCCATTTACCGTACATCGGGGCTTTGCCTGTAAGCTCACGGTAGCCGGAAATAATTTCATCCATATTTTTTCCGCACACCAGATAGTAATCAATGTTATTCCCCATATCAGACCAGATTGAAGCACCAGTAATATCATCATTAAAAACTGTTTTGGAATAATTATCCCATAGAATTCCGTAATTGTTTGTTGAAATTAAGAATGAACTTGAAGCTCCGACATTTGCCTGTGCGAGCGAGATTTTCTTTCCGCGGTAATTAAAGTAGCCATCGGTTTGTTCACCAAGTCCGTATACTCCTTCCGCATCAGTCAGTTTATATTTTTGTTGAACAGTAAACCCGGAATCAGCAGAATAAACAACCGGAGCAAATAGAGGTTTATCTTTTTCCTTTATAAGAGTTTTACCATCGGCAATAAATTCAATATTTAACTCAGGCTTTGTTACCACCAGAGTTAATGCTGCTGAATTCAATTCTATCATTTCATCTTTTTCATCAATTTTAATATCCAGATCAGGAAATGAATTTTTAATGACAGACAAACTCAACTTCTCAGCTTTACCGCCACGGCACCATTTAATTATTCTAACAATGTTATTATCATAGAATTGAATTCTGATACTCATATCGCCGTTACCAGCTTCAATACCGTTCTTAATTTTTTTGAATTGCACATCAGCAGAAAAATTACAGTTAGACAGCGCTAAAACTAATGCAAGTAAAAATATAATTTTAACTCTTTTCATTTTTTAATTCCTGATATCATTTAACCAATATCATTTTTTTAGTTGAAGTAAAACTTCCGGACTTTAACTGATAGAAATAAACTCCGCTTGTCAGATTACTACCATCTATTACAACCTCGTATTCTCCTGCGGGCTTTTCTTCATTTATAAGAACAGCAACCTCATTCCCAAGAATGTCATAAACCTTCAATAAAACATTCTGTAGGGGCGAATTGCAATTCGCCCTTACGATTGGAATTTTGTACCGGATCCTTGTAGTTGGATTAAACGGATTAGGATAATTCTGATACAAAATAAATTTTTCAGGCAAGGATGAATTTTTGCTCTTCACATCTGATGAAACAGGATCATCTTTACCCGGTGAACCATTTATTGCTGAAGAGCTTGTCCAGTTCATTGCATTATTTAAATCCCCACCGGGATTAATTTCTTTTGTTACCAGCGAATATCCTCCACCATCTGCAATTTCCGGCCAGGGAGACTTGTCATTATACTTAACAGAAAAAACAGTATCCCCTGATGAACTGACAAGAGTAATTTTCTCTCCGCCGTTATCAAGCTGATTGGAATATTCACCAAACGGTAAAAATCCGTATCGGTTATTAAACCGCGATTCATTTGATGCTAAAACAATAAACTCACCTTCATTTAAAGTTGAGCCGGTTGGAAAAGTATAATCAATTCCTTCCATAAACCTTAAGCCCGAAAGATTAACCGGTGCTGACCCTATGTTCTTAAGTTCTAAAAACTCAAATTCATTATCATCAGTTGTATCCTGTCCCGCTATTTCATCAACCGGATGATAATGTATTTCAGTAAGCTTCAGATTTTCAAACTGAGTGTTGGTATAAAGTATAAGCTGATGCAATGCGCTCCAGTTTGTTCCTTTGAGTATACGTGCTTTAATTACGATTGTTTCATTTACAATCACTTCAGTTTCTGAATTTATTTCTTTAGCTGATGCTGAAACTCCACCACCTGTTTCTCTCGGATCAGTTCCATTTAAAGTATAATAGATTATACCGGTCTGCGCCCCGGGCTTTTTGATTTTTAAAATATAGCCCGGTTCAATTTTTAATTGCTCATCAGTAATTTCATAATCATTATTCAGAAAGAGAGGCGGACTTACTTCTGTATATAAACCAGCACCTTTAAGCTGAGTAAGAACTATATGCGTCCTGTAAGGAAAGTAATTATCTATAATATCGTTCACTGCAAAGAGCCAGTCGTCATCTTTTGTTCTGGGAGGAGTAGCATACGTATCTCCCCATCTTGCAGATTCTGCAATTATTGCAGTTTCAATTTCTTTCGTACGCGACTGGAATAATGCAGAAGCTATTGCCGGCGTCATACTTCCGTTATTGAAGAAATGTTTATAAACAAGATCCATAAACCTGGTTCGATACTCAAGATTATCTGAAAGTTTAAAATGAAGCCACTGCGGATGGAAAGTATTAAACGATGTTACTTTCATTTTATATGAATCATTAAGAGTTCCAATATTTACACGGTTCTCGTACAAACCAATACCGGGACCTTCACCTGCAGTCGTTCTTAGTGAATGTTCAGCATCGTGCACAATGAATTTAAAACCGTCATTTCTGTTCCTGTTGTAAATACAATAGAAATTTCTAAGGACATTATTCTGCCCGAACTTTGATACAGGGCAGTCAAAATTCCCTGCAAAGAAAATTACAAGTATGAAATCAATAAGGTTATCAATATCCACTAAAACTTTGTAACCGGGGTTACGTGTTCCATCCGGATTCATTCCCTGAAGCTTAAAGTAATTTGCATTATTTGAAAACCCGGAGGTACACAAATTCCAAACTTCACGATAGGCATTTGTATTTCCATCCGTTGCATAAAGTGCAGATGGCCAGTTATCATCGGCTTTAATTACATCATAATCTTCCGCAACCCCTCCAAAATACGAAGCAGCAAAATTTGCCTCAGGTCTTTCCTGCGATTGATAGATGCCCCAGTAAACTCCGTTAATATAAAGATGATAATATCTGCTCCTCGTGTATGGCTGGCCAAGTTCTCTCTGCAGATCTCTTGAATACACATCACGATTCATAGTATTATATTCACCCTGGTGACCAGGAAAGCTCCACGAATAATTCTGGCTTGTTCGTAAATCAAGGTTATCAAACTCATCAACACCCTCTTCGCCAAACAAGGCATATTTAAGTTTTGCTTTACCGTATTCTTTCCTGAAAAATATTCTGAATGCATGCTTGGGATTGCTTCCGCTGCGGCTTGCACCTCCGCGTATTCTAATTCCCGCATTAATCTGAAATCCTTCTGACCCGTCAGGGTTAATCAATTCAACTGATGCCGGACGCTCCCAGTTTTGACCATCCTGGTATGCATTCATATAAATTCCTGTAGACTTGTTAAACAGGTTACTCAGATCAGTAGCAATTGAAACAGTTGGAATTGATAAAAGCGCATCATCAATTAATTCTTTATATCTTGCATCATTCAGAACATCCGGATCCATTCCATAATTGATTGACTGAGGATTTGATGAAGTTGTAGCAGATGGCCATCCGGTTCCGGGTTTGACACCATCAGGAGAAAGAGCAGCGACTTTATTAACAAATAAATATGTCTGTGTAATTGATTCACTTAATGAATCACCTATAACAACGCATGCACGCACAATTACTGCGGCCGATTTGGGCCGTTGCCCTTCTGTACTTTCAGGATCTATAATAATTTCAACCGGAGAAGTTTTTACTATTGCAGAAGCTGAGCCCCCGGGTTCTGAACCATCCAGAGTATATCTGATTAGAGAATTCGGCAATCCAGATGTAACAGTAAGATTAAAAGGAGTTTCAAAAAGACCATGCTTTACAGAAAACTCGGGTTTTTCAATTAAAGTTGAAAAGGAAGTTATATTCTCTTCTGCAAAACTGAGCAAGCTGAAAAAAATTATTACTTGAAATATGAGTGAGATTATTTGAACACTTGTTTTCTGATACATATTAAACTTAAAAAATTTATTCCTGTTCAATTCTTTATAAAAAAACACGCCGAAAGTCTGTTAACTTTTGGCGTGTTCTTAGGAATGGAGGAGAGAAACTTTATTACTTAAGTAAAATCATTTTTTTGCTTAACACTGTATTGCCGGCTTCCAATTTATAGAAGTAAATTCCTGACGGTAATCCTGCTGCATTGAAATCAGCATTATAAGTTCCGGCTACAAGTTCTTCATCAACAAGAGTACTTACAAGCTGGCCAAGCAGATTGTAAACACTCAGTCTCACTTTGCCTGCCTGTTGAATGTTGAATGATATTTTTGTCGCAGGGTTAAAAGGATTAGGATAATTCTGTTTTAGTTCATAAGAACTAATTATGTCTTTAATCTTTTCAACAGCAGTAGCGCCCGGTTTCATGTCATTCCATGAAGTACCCAAACGGATTTCGTCTACAGCCATTGTCATTCCAACACCTTCACCGCCCCAATGTACTGCAATCCTGTCGAACCCGTTATCAATTCGCCAGTTGCCTCTTGCATCAGCAACAACTGTATCAGGTTCTGCACCTTCCGGATCTGGAGTAACCCACAGGAATACTCTGTTACCGAGTGTATCACCTGTCATTACTACTTTTGCTACCAACCATTGTGGCCCATCATGAGTTAAATAACCTGAATGGCCAAGCGTATTATAAGTTGCAACACCAATGGAGTCATTTCCCCATTCATGACCGATACCTGCTCTTTCATTCGCACCATCAAATACACTTACTAATGCCCAGCCGTTGTTTGTATAATTCTTTAATTCGTACAAGCAGCTTAACCAATAAATTTTACCGGCTTCATTTGTCCAGCGTTTATCAAGATATCTTCCGTATCTCTGCCAGCCCCAGGCCGCAGGATTAGCGCCCATAATTAATCCACCGGAATGTCCGATTGTATAGTTAAGATCATCATAGGCAAAACCAGTATCAACGATAGTCATTACTTCATAATTACCATCGAACATGTCCCATGATCCACCCCATCCACCTCCTGTTGTACCAAGCAATGTATCCGGGGATGAGCCTATCGGATAATCAAATGATTCTTTTACTACTGAGCTTGAAGCAACATCAGCAGAAACATAATCCCATGTAGTGCCAAGGCGAATTTCATCAACGGCCATTGTCATTCCAACACCTTCACCGCCCCAATGAACAGCGATCCTGTTAAAACCGTCTCTTATGTTCCAGGTACCTCTTGCATCGGCAACAGTTGTATCAGGTTCACCACCTTTAGGATCAGGGCTAACCCATAAAAATACTCTTGCCGTAGAATCACCGCTCATTACCATTTTTACTACAAGCCATTGCGGTCCATCGTGTGTTAAATATCCTGAATGGCCCATTGTATTATAAGTTGCAATACTTATTGAATCATTTCCCCATTCGTGTCCTATACCTGCTCTTTCATTTGTACTATCATATACACTTACCAGGGCCCAGCCGTTATTAGTATAGTTTTTTAATTCATATAAACAGCTCATCCAATAAACCTTGCCAGCTTCATTTGGCCATTGTTTATCTAGATACCTGCCGTATCTCTGCCAGCCCCATGCACTTGGATTTGCGCCCATAATCAAACCACCGGAATGAGAAACCGTATAGTTTAAATCATCATACGCAAAGCCCGTGTCTACAATTGTCATAACTTCATAATTACCATCAAACATATCCCAGGATCCGCCCCATCCATTACCGGCTGTACCGAGCAAAGTATCCGGTGATGAGCCTATTGGATAATCAAAGGATTCATAAACTTCATATTGAGAGAAAACCCGGGATGCCATTAACATTACGAACGCGAAACAAACTAAAAGTATTTTTGTACGCATAGTTTTACTCCTGACTTTATAGAATTCTAAAATGATTTTTAATAAAAGTTATTAAAACGGTTATCTTTTGGCGGTAATATAGGATTATAGCAAAAACATTGTTTTTGCTAATGTTCCAATTGTTTTAATCATTATCCCAAATTAAAATGGACCTGCTTCCTGCTTGAAAAAAGAAGTTTTTGGAAGATTTTTTTGTTCTACTAAAAAAAATTATTTTGATCTTGAAGAGATGTTTTGAATTGACTTTACAATTTAATTGCACTTTGTACTGATTGCATGATTATTCCAGCAAAATTCTAAGTGAATTCATCTGTCATTGTATTGAAATTCCCTTAGCCTAAAATGAATTCATCATCATACTAATTATGATAATGACAAAGTGATTCAGCTATAAATGAAAAAAAACAAATCACCGGATTTAAAATTAAATTTATATTGAGAACCAGTACTGGAATTTGGCTAAGAAAATGTTCTGTGAATCGAGATCCCATAACTTAGTCCAGTTATCACCTAAAGAAACATTTGTTGTTGGTTCATAAGAAGTACGGGTGTGAGTCCAAACTAAATAAACAACAGAACCCGGCTGAAATTCCCATCTGAAGACAAGGTTAGATCTTAGTTCACGGTAATTAAAATCCGGATTGCCGAAAGAATAAACTGTTGAAAGACCGCTTGCTTCATCAAATAGTTTTGCCGAGTACATTTTTTCATTCGCATCAAAAACTATCTTATCACCGCTTAATACCTGGTAAAGCGTGTTATAATCTTTTGAGGCAGGATTCTTAATCTGTTTGAAGTTTGAAAATGTACCAAGTGATAAATAAGCATTACCATAATACTGAATTGTAAAATCAGGAGTGATAGCAAAATCAAAACGCAAGGTGCCGCTTAAAGTTTTCCTGTTCATTTCTGCAAGCAGATAATACTTAAATCCATTATAATCCGGTGTTGCGATGTACTGGAGATTATTCACTTCTCTTGAAAAGCCAATTTCCCCGGTAGTTTGAAGTGCATTGCTGAATTTATAAGTAAAACCAAGTGAAAAATAATTTGAATAGGAAATTTTATCATCATAAGTATGGCGGTTAAAGTTTAATGTTAATCCCAAATCCTTTGCCTGATCGGTTTGCAGGTAAGCGCCAAATTCCCAGAAGCCTTTTGTATATATTGCCGGCCCGCCGCGCAGAATTCTTGTATCGAATATTTCATTGGTTCTCTCAACCTCTGCACTAAAACTCCATAGATTAAGAAAGTTAAGATAAGTTTCTAATTCGAGACCCGAATAAAGATTTTCACCGCCGAAGTTCCATCTGTCTGATCCGTTAAAGGTAAATGAATACGTCCGGAAAATACTTTGAGGTTCTCTTTCGATATAACTTACACCGGCTTCTGTTTTAACTTCATCTGCTG
>CAZIDB010000080.1:17033-18804 GCA_964537965.1 uncultured Melioribacter sp.
TGAGGTTCTCTTTCGATATAACTTACACCGGCTTCTGTTTTAACTTCATCTGCTGTCTGAAGAAAACCTAGGTCATTCAATTCGAGTCCGGGGGATTTCCAGACTACTTTAGTGTTGTAGCGCCAGTTGCCGTAGCTTTCCTTATTAAATTCCAGGCTGCCCCCATGACCATTAAGCACAGTAGCATTCTTGTTATAGTTAACATAGTCAATTCCCGGCCTATGGTAATAACGTGATGATGCCTGCTGCAATCTTCTTAATGCTGCGGATTCTCCGTTAAGGTGGCTGCCAATTAATTTTGCTTCGATGAAATAAGTCTTATTCATTAAGTAATGTTTGAAGTCCAATCCACCGGTAAAAACATTTTCAGGAAGAATGTATAAATTCTTTTCATTAATCTTACGGTTAGTCATTGTAATAATTCCGCCAAGGCTTGTATTGCTCTCATTCATATCCTGTTTTAAGCGTGCAACAAAATAATTTGAAAGCGGTTCAACAGTTTGTTCAGAGCGGCTTCCGTTGTTATCTATTTCTGCAGTTTCTTTTCCTGTTAAGCTTTCGAGTATTCCAATTGATAAACCGCTTTTTGTTCTTCCTGAAAGTTTAACAGCTCCAAGAATTGCAGTAGCATCGGGAATATTAGCATACTCATTTGATTTCAGTTCAGGTTCTATTGCGGGCGGATGACCGATTCTTCTTGAATAAAAAAGCAGGTCTTCATCAAAATCAAAATTAAAAATTGTTTCCCGTCCTTCTAAAAAGAAAGGACGCTTTTCGTTATAAAAAACTTCATAGACACTAAGATTAAGATTAGCGGGGTCAGCTTCAACCTGGCCAAAATCCGGATTGATAGTTAAATCCATTGTAAGGTTTGTTGATAAGCCGATTTTTCCATCAAGACCGAAGTTACCACTCCATTCATTCTTTTTTGAAAAAGGATTTCCTTCAACAACAGGATCTCTTTTTAATTTTCCAAGAACGTAAGGCATAAGTTCAATCTGCCTGTTCTGCGGAATATTTTTTAATCCTTTAAGGTAGCCCATATCAAATAAATGTCCGGGGCCGTTCATTCTAATAAGACTAAACTGATCTTCTTCCTGCAGGCGGTTAATCCAGCGCCAGACGTGCATACCCCAGATTGGCTCTTCAGTATTTGTATATCTAACCTGGCTAAAGGGAATACGAAACTCTACTGTCCAGGCAGAATCTTCCATTGCAACTTTACCATCCCAAACAGCATCCCAGTTTGTATCCCATTGCTGCCCGTTGAATAAAATCAAATCTGTTTTATTACCGGCAGCAGAGATATCAAATTCAAAAGCGCCGGTTACGTGATCAAAATAAGTATCGAGTGCCACGCCAAGCTGATCCCCGTTAAAGGAATCTTTTCTTCCTGTTCTAATATCTATCTTGTCGGGTTCGTTATCATAAGCACGGAATGCAACGTAAAGATATTTATCATCGTAAAGAATTTTTAATGCAGTTGGCTGGCTTGGTTTATTACCTTCGCGCGGGATGCACTGGATAAAATCTTTAAACCATTCACCTTCGTTCCAGCAGGTATCATCAAGCTTTCCATCCACAACAGGTGGAAGTGAACTAAGGCGCTGTGTTGTATAAGTACTTTTAGAATGCTCCTGCGCAATTAATTCTGAGCAAATAAGAATCAGAAAAAGAATTAATATCTTACGGAGTGCTATTTGCAAAACGTTCCCTCATTTGTAAATTTTATTTCCGCAAAACTAAAAAGAAAAAGTGAATGAACAAATTA
>CAZIDB010000081.1:0-3833 GCA_964537965.1 uncultured Melioribacter sp.
AAATAAATCATTTTGTTTATTTGAAATGTGTATTGCTTATAAAGATTATAATTGCGATTTTCGCAACATTCTTTCTAAACCTGATAATCTAAATATTGTTGGAGAATTATGAAGCAGCTTTTTGCAAAGAAACCTCTTGAGCTTCTGCTTGAAGAAATGAAAGGGGAAAATCGTCTTCGCCGCATTCTTGGTCCTGTTGCGTTAACAAGTCTTGGTGTGGGTGCAATTATAGGTACTGGAATATTTGTACTGACAGGAATTGCCGCACATGATAAAGCAGGCCCGGCAATAATTTTATCGTTTGTATTTGCCGGATTAGCTTGCGTGTTTGCTGCTCTTTGCTATGCTGAATTTGCTTCGATGGTTCCGGTTGCAGGTTCTGCTTATACTTATGCTTATGCTACGCTTGGGGAATTGTTTGCATGGATTATAGGATGGGATTTGATTTTAGAATATGCAGTAGCATCTGCAACTGTTGCGCATGGATGGTCGCATTACTTTCAGGACTTTATTGGAATATTTGGATTAAAAATTCCATTTGCCATGCAACGGGCACCGTTTGATTTTAATCCCGATTCGGGATTACTTTCTTCCACGGGTACTATAATTGATTTGCCCGCTATTATAATTGCAGCCATTGTAACGGTTATTCTTGTAAAAGGCATAAGAGAAAGTGCAGGCTTTAATGCAACAATGGTAATAATAAAACTTGTTATTGTTTTGTTTGTTATTGTGGTTGGTGCCTTTTATATAGTGCCGGATAATTGGAAACCGTTTGCACCGTTTGGTTATACTGGAATAAGCTTTTTCGGTAAAACAATATTTGGTCAAACCGGATTGGGAGGTGCACCGGTTGGAATGCTTGCTGCCGCTGCTACAATATTTTTTGCTTATATCGGCTTCGATTCGATTTCTACTCACGCAGAAGAAGCCAAGAATCCAAAGAAGGATGTTCCGATTGGAATAATTGCATCATTGTTAATCTGTACAGTTTTATATATTGCAGTATCTGCAGTATTAACAGGAATGATTCCTTCCGATAAAATTAATATTGATGCGCCGGTATCAAATGCATTTGCACAGGTTGGCTTGCCGTGGGCACAATTCTTAATTTCATTTGGTGCGCTTGCCGGAATTACATCTGTTCTGCTGGTGATGATGTTGAGCCAGCCAAGAATATTTCTTGCAATGGCAAGAGATGGTCTGGTTCCCCCGAGTGTTTTTGGTGCAGTACATGAAAAATTCAGAACGCCATGGAAATCTACTATACTAACCGGAATTTTTGTTGCTGTGTTAGCCGGATTTCTTCCTCTAAGAATTTTAGCAGAGCTTGTTAACATAGGAACATTGTTCGCTTTTGTTATTGTCTGTTCTGCTGTTTTAATTATGCGTAAAACACATCCTGAAGCAGAGCGCCCGTTCCGCGCGCCGTTTGTTCCTGCAGTGCCAATACTTGGAATAGTAACCTGTTTAATTTTAATGTTCTCTTTGCCTGGAGAAAACTGGTTAAGATTAATTGTCTGGTTACTTATTGGTGCAGTTATTTATGTTTTCTACGGAAGAAAACACAGCGTTATGCATAGGCTGATGAATAAAGAGAAATAAAGTCTGCATTAATTTAAGAGCCCCGATTTTTAAATCGGGGTTTTTTATTTAAGCACTCTCAACGAATTAAGAACAGCCAAAAGGGCAACACCCATATCGGCAAATACTGCTTCCCACATAGTTGCTTCTCCAAATGAACCCATCAAAATAAAAACTGCTTTTACAGATAGAGCAAAGAAAATATTCTGTAAAACAATAGTTCTTGTTCGTTTTGCAATCTTAATTGCTTCGGCAACCTTTGATGGTTTATCTGTCATAAGAACAACAGCCGCAGTTTCAATCGCAAGGTCTGAGCCGAAAGCTCCCATTGCAATTCCAACATCTGCGCGGGCAATAACGGGGGCATCATTAATCCCGTCACCCACAAATGCTGTTTTATGTTTGTCCGTCTGTTTGCTTGTAAGTGTTTCCAGTATCGTTACTTTTTGTTCTGGCAGAAGTTCTGCAAAATAACCATCAAGTTTTAATTTTTCTGAAATGCTTTTGGCAATAAATTGATTATCACCGGTAAGCATATAAATTTTATCAACACCTTCTTTTCTTAAATTTGTAATGGCAGCTTCAGCATCAACCTTTACTTCGTCTGATATTGCAATATACCCGGCATATTTATTATCCACGGCAATATGAACAACAGATTTATTCAGGTTGCAGTCGTAATGTTCTATATTCTCTTTATGAAGAAGCAGATCGTTTCCCGCTAAAAGTTTTTTCCCTTCAATCCTGGCAAGAATACCAAACCCGGGCAGTTCTTGATATTGTTCTGGCTTAAGGTTCGATAGATCTTTTCCGTAGGTATCTTTAATTGATTTAGCAAGAGGATGATTTGACTGAGATTCTGCAATGGCTGCTAATCTTAGAAGTTCATCTTTATCAAACCCGTTTTTGGGAGTTATATTCGTTACCCTGAATGAGCCTTTGGTAAGCGTGCCTGTTTTATCAAATACGACGGTTTTTGTTTCAGTAAGAGCATCTAAAAAGTTTGAGCCTTTTATTAATATTCCTTTTCTGGATGATGCGCCAATTCCCCCGAAATATCCGAGCGGAATACTAATAACCAATGCACAAGGACATGAAATTACAAGCAGAACAAGAGCACGGTAAACCCATTCACTTAAATTATAACCGAACAGCATAGGCGGAAGAAATGCAACAGCTAAAGCTATTCCCGTTACAACCGGAGTATAATACTTAGAAAAACGTGTTATGAATTTTTCTGTCTCAGCTTTTTTGCTTGTGGCATTCTCAATAAGTTCAAGCATTTTGGCAACGGAAGAATCCCTGAAAAGTTTTGTTACTTTTACAAGGAGCAAACCGGATTTATTTATAGTACCGGACAGCACAGCATCGCCTTTATTTACATCTTTAGGGAATGATTCCCCGGTTAAGGGTGAAGTATCTAATTGAGAACTGCCATCAATAATTTCTCCATCCAAAGGAATTTTTTCACCGGGCTTAACAAGAATTATCTGATTAATTTTAACTGCTTCGGGATTTACCTTTTGAACTTCCCCGTTCAGCTTAAGATTAGCATAAGATGGTTTTATTTCTAACAATGACTTTATTGATTTCCGGGATTTCTGCAGGGAAAGTTGCTGCAGGTATTCACCAACCTTGTAAAAAATCATTACTCCGGCTGCCTCTGCCAAATCACCAATTATAATTGCTCCAAGCGTTGCAACTGACATAAGAAAATTTTCATCGAATAAACTTCCCCTGATAATTTTCCTGCCGGCATTAAACAAAACTCTCCAGCCCCCAAGAAGATAGACAGAAATAAAAATTATGATTTTAGGAATACCGTTTCCCAACGATGTTAACTCGTTTTGAAAGATTAAACCGGAAAGGTAAACAAGAACTATTGAGAGAAGGATATAAAAATCTTTATTGAAGAAAACAGGAATTCCGGCAGATGTGTTTTCAGGTAATGATTCAATAAGTTCAATGCCCGGTTCAATCTCTTTGATCTTTGACTTTGCCATCGCAATGTCTTCGGTATCAATAATCAGGGATGAATCCGCAAAGTTAACAGAGACAAATCTGGTAGTATTAAGGTTTCTTAGGTTCTCTTCAATTTTAGCGGCGCAGTTTGCACAATCTAAGTTCTTTAATTCGTATTTCTTCATTCAATTCTATCTGCAAAGCTTCTGTTGAACATTTCAAAATATTCTAACAAACGATGCCATCGGATAGTTTAATTGACATTCAGATAATTATTAAAATGGCTG
>CAZIDB010000081.1:3933-5908 GCA_964537965.1 uncultured Melioribacter sp.
CCGCAGTATTCGCAGTTAAAAATTCTTCTGTTCTGCCTGATTTCAAATTGTCTTTGTGGGGGAACAATATTATGGCAACCTGAGCAGGCAGACCTTTTAATTGTGGATACAGCCTGACCGCCTTTAGCTTTCCTGATTCTCATGTACGAAGCGTAATCAGGTTTCTTAACGTTTACTTCAACTTCTGCACGCTTGGTTTTTAATTTGGCTTCTTCCTTTTCGTTAGCTTTAACAATTTCCTTAAGTTCAGTTTCTTTTACTTTCAGTTCCGATTTTAATAATTCAATCTGTGGAAGAATTTCCTGCAGGTCGACTTTCAGTTTCTGTTCAAGGTCATCAAGCGCCTGGTTTTCTGCTTCAAGTTTAGTTATCTGTTCTTCGGTATGATCAATTTCTTTAGTAAGCGCATCGTATTCTTTATTATTTCTAACCTGGTACAACTGGGTTTTAAATTTCTTCTGGCTGTTTTTTAGTCTTTCAACTTCATCTTCATTCTCAATTATTTTTGAGCGGGAATTTTTCTGTTCAAGTTCTTTTTGTTCAATCTGCGTTCTTAGCCCATTAATTTTACCCTGAAGATCATTTACTGCATTTGGAAGATCGCCACGCAACTCTTCAAGTACATCAAGTTGATTATCAATAATTTGCAATTCATATAATGTTTTTAGTCTGCTATACACGGTTTTCTCCTGGTTATTTTTTATAAAACTTTATTGGGTTGGATGAATCCTTAGCCACATACACGGGAATTTCTGGGTTTGTGGTTTTAAAGTAATCATCTATATATTTTTTTACTTTTTTCAAAGAATGAATTTCTGTTTCAAAGTGGCCGGCATCAATTAAAAGAATTTTTCCCTCAGCATCCTGGAACGAGTGATATTTAATATCTGCTGTAATATAGGCGTCTGCATTAGCAGATATTGCCGTGTTAATGTACTCGGCTCCGCTTCCGCCGCATACTGCTACTGTTTTTATTTTTCCTTTTCTACCAGCGCTATACCTGAAATTCGGTAATCTTAATTTCTCTTCAATCAGGTTAAAGAAATCATTCCGGTCAAGTGGTTTTGCAAATTCGCCTATAGTGCCAATTCCGTAATTTTCGTTTTCATTTGCCAGGGGATAAACATCGTAAGCCGGTTCTTCGTAAGGATGATTTTTTAGCATAGCGGCAATTACACTTTTTAATTTCCAGGAATCCACAAGAACTTCTATCCGCACTTCGTTTACTTTTTCAAATTTGCCCGCATTACCTGCATAAGGATTTGAATTCTCCGAGCCTTCAAATGTTCCGCTTCCGTTCACCCTGAAGCTGCACTTTTTATATTCACCAATTACTCCGCCACCAGCATTAAAAATTGCTTCGGAAACTTTATCAATATGCGTCTCCGGTACGAATACAATCAGCTTGAATTGGTTGCCGTCTAACTTCTTAAGGAATTTAATATTTGAAAGACCAATCGTTTTAGCTAATTCAAAGCTTACACCGTCTTTTGCATAATCAAGATTTGTATGTGCCGAGTAGAGAGTAAGGTCGTTTTTAATAAGAAGTTCAATTAGCCGGGAATTTTTATCGTTAAAGGTGTTTATGCTTTTAAGCGGTTGAAAGAGAAGCGGGTGATGAGAGAAGATAAAATTGCATCTTTGTTTAAGAGCTTGTTTAAGCGTCTTCTCTGTAAGTTCTAAGCAGAGTAAGACGCCACTCACCTTTCTTTTAGGATTACCTACTTGTAAGCCAACGTTATCTTTTTGCCACGCAACTGCTTTAGGTATCCACTCTTCCAGATATTTAATTAATTCTTTTCCTGTCATAACAAAAAAAAATGCACTCCTTTGTTGGAGTGCATTTTCATATAAAAAATCTAAATTTTTGCTGCGTTGTAAGAAAGCAGGTATTTATATATTAACTTTAAAAATCTCATATATTTCTGTACAAAATATATTGGATTGCGGGGAATTATTCAAATTCTTTTTACAG
>CAZIDB010000081.1:6008-8090 GCA_964537965.1 uncultured Melioribacter sp.
GCAATCTTAACTCCTTTAAGATGAGAAGTTCTGCTCCTTATTTTTGCCGTAACTTCCTGAAGATCAAATAAAGTGCGGCCGCAGGAAGGGCAGGCAATGTATTCCGTCTTGGAAATTCTTAATCTTGCAGCCTGAAGAATACCGAACAGGATTCTGTTAACAGTTTCCGGATTAACTGTGCCGGAATTATTTGCTTCAATCCAAACACCGTCGCCAAATCCATCAATTAATAAAGCGCCTAAATCCGTGGAAGCATAAAGCATAAGTTTCTCAGCATCAATACTCTCGTAACTTCTTTTTAGAATTACGGGCAGAGTTATTTCTTTTTTAACAAGTTCAGATAAAAATCTTCTTTGCTCTGCCATACCATGTAAGTTACTTGTTTGTAGTACGAATACAACATTTACCGCATTCTTAAGTACATCAACTTCATCAAGATTATTAATATCAACCGCAACAAAATTAAGGAACGGTGATTTTGCTTCTGCAGATTTATATTCGCTTAAATTATAAAGAGGGAAGCCTTTTGTCTTATTGGCTAGATTCTTCCATACAGAGAAATTATAAATTGCTTTCAGGCCGTTTGGCAGTTCAAAGGGAATAATTTTATCCCCGGCAAAAATATAATCCGCCGCGCTGTCAGTCATATTCCATTTATCTGTTTCTGCGGAATAAATATATCCGATGGGCTCAAGATCTTTATAATCTTTTAATTGATGCTGACTGTAATCCGCAATTACCACCGGCACATTTCCAGCCCCTATATTTGTAACTGCAATTGATTCTCTTCTTTTATATGAATAAGGATTGAAATAAATTTTTTCTGCGGCAGGAATTGCTTTGTGCTCATTTCTCCTTTCATATCTTGATGCAAGTGATATTGCAACGGGCACTTCAAACTCAGGCTCCTCGGTAAGGGATACTCTTATTGTATCGCCAAGCCCGTCTTCAAGCAGAGCACCAATTCCCAGTGCGGATTTTATTCTGCCGTCCTCGCCGTCTCCGGCTTCTGTTACTCCAAGATGAAGCGGGTAATTCATTCCGGCTTCTTTCATTCTGCTTACAAGCAAACGGTAAGCCTGCACCATTACCTGTGGATTGCTTGCCTTCATACTTAAAACTATATCGTAGTAATTCAGATCTTCGCAAATATTAAGAAACTCAAATGCGGATTCAACCATTCCAAGCGGGGTATCACCGTAACGGCTCATAATTCTGTCTGATAGCGAACCATGGTTTGTTCCTATCCTCATTGCTGTGCCGTACTCTTTGCAAATATTAACAAGCGGAGTAAATTTAATCCTTATTCTTTCAAGCTCGGCTTCGTATTCTGTATCAGTATATTCAATCTGTTGGAATTTTTTCTTATCAGCATAATTACCGGGATTAACCCTGACCTTTTCAACAAGGCGTGCCGCTGCTTCTGCTGCGTTGGGAGTAAAATGAATATCAGCAATAAGCGGAACAATGCAGCCGCGTTTCTTCAATTCCTTTTTAATCTCCGCAAGATTGTTTGCTTCATTTATACTTGGGGCAGTAATACGCACATACTCACAGCCTGCTTCAACCATTCTTATTGTCTGCTCAACCGTGGCAATTGTATTCATCGTATCTGTGGTAGTCATGGATTGAATGCGTATAGGGTTGTCCCCTCCAAGAGGAATATCTCCTACTTTAACTTCTCTTGTTTCCCATCTTTTATAAGAAGTAAGGCTTTCGCAATAATTTGTATTGGGTTGTATCATAAGGCTTTCATTTTAACTGAATCAAATTTAGCATTTAATAAAATGTAATTCAGCAGTATTAATAAATCCATTGGTTGTAATTTTATATTCGTACGGTTGTTTCGATATGTCCGGCTAAAGTCGTCCTACTCAACAACCTTGTTCCGATACTCTCGATTAAGTCGGGATACTCAACAACCTTGTTTCGATACGTCCGGCTAAATCGGATACTCAACAACCTTGTTTCGATACGTCCGGCTAAATCGGATACTCAACGACCTTGTTTCGATACTCCTGATTAAATCGGGATACTCAACAACCTTATTTAGATTCGTCCTGACTTCAGTAAATTTATTAA
>CAZIDB010000081.1:8190-18749 GCA_964537965.1 uncultured Melioribacter sp.
TCGGGATACTCAACAACCTTATTTAGATTCGTCCTGACTTCAGTAAATTTATTAAATTGCTGCCGTATCATACCATCTCCCTTTCTCCGCTTCCTCCTTCTCCACGCTAACAAGTGAATGACAAAAAATGATGCTAATCCAATGACCACAAAATAATGAGTCTATATTTCCCCCCATTCTCCGCTTCACTTGCCTCAACCTTCGGCGGGCAAGCATTTCACATTTGTCATCTTCCATTTCACATTTTCCCCGCCAGATTTATAAGCCTTGGGCTTAGGCAGGCAAGCATTTCCTCAGCCTACGGCTGGGACATTTCACATCTTCTTTTCTGCGCTTTCCATAACTAAATTTTTCTATATTTAGGTAAACAAAAACATCAAGTTTGTAATGGTAATTCCTGAAAGAAAAATAGAAGAAGTTCGTTCCGCAGTAAATATTGTTGATATTATTGCCGAAACTGTTCAACTGCGCAAGCGGGGCAAAAACTATATCGGCTTGTGCCCTTTTCACCAGGAAAAGACGCCTTCTTTTACTGTAAGCAGTGAAAAACAAATCTATCATTGTTTCGGCTGCCATGCCGGGGGTAATGTTTTTAAGTTCCTTATGGATTATCAGAATGTATCCTTCGTTGAAGCTGTAAAAGCAATAGCTGAACGTGTTGGTATAACTATAGAATACCACGAGGCACCCCCAACAGAAGAACAAACCGAACAGGAAATTTTATACGACATAAATACTGTTGCGGCAAGATATTTTTCAAACAACCTTTTACAAAGTTTACCCGGTGAAATTGCACGAAGCTATTTTGAGGATAGAAAAATAAAAGTCCAGACGCAGAGAATATTCGGACTTGGGTATGCATTGCAGGACTGGGATCATATTGTAAAATTCCTGAAAGAGAACAACATCAATCTCGAGAAAGCAAAGTACCTTGGTTTAATTGACAGGAAAGATAACGGTGATTATTACGATAAATTCCGGGGCAGAATTATCTTCCCGATATTTTCTCCTAACGGAAGAGTGATCGCCTTTGGTGGAAGAATAATGGATAAAGCGGCAGTGGCCAAGTATCTTAATTCGCCTGAATCTTCAATCTACTCAAAGCGAAAATCACTTTATGGTTTGTCTCATTCAAAAGATGAAATAAGAAGGTTAGACAAGGCGATTCTTGTTGAAGGATATATGGATTTGATTTCTCTCTTTCAGCATGGAATTAAAAACGTTGTAGCTTCTTCGGGTACCGCGCTTACGGAAGAGCAGGTTCAGATGCTTTCGCGCTATACTAAAAATATTGTCGTGTTTTATGATGCTGATACTGCCGGTGTTAAAGCTTCACTTAGAAGTATTGAGCTTTTGGTAAGACAGGATTTCTATGTTAAGATTGCAGAACTTCCCACCGGGGAAGACCCGGATTCGTTTGTGCAGAAGTACGGTAAGGATGAATTTGGTGAATATATAAAACGTGCCCAGAACTTTCTTGAATATCAAACAGCGCAGCTTGAAAAACAAGGTAAGTTTGAAGACCCCGCACAACATACCGATGCTATAAGAGAACTGGTTCAGTCGGTTTCATTCGTTAATGATGAACTTAAACGAAGCATACTTATAAAGTCTGTGGCAAAGAAATTTAATTTGCGTGAGAAGCTTTTGGAATCTGAACTTGAGAAAGTTCTTTCAGTATCAAAACACAGAAGTGAATTTAAACCTGCCATTAAAGAATTTGTAATTGAACAGGAACGCTCATTAGATAAAATTGCCGTGGTTAAAGAAAAAAACGCAAGCCCGGTTGAGCGGGATTTGATAAAACTTCTTTTTGAAGGGGACAAGGAAATTGTTAATTACATTTTCACATACATCAAACCGGAAGATTTTTCTAATTCTACAGTAAGAGATTTAGCTGAAGTTGTTCACGAAGCTAATCTTCACGGAGAAAATATTCTTCCCGCGGTACTGATTGAAAAAATTACGGATGAGAAAGTAAAAGAATACATCATCAACATTTCTTTTGATAAATATGTTTTAAGTAAAACCTGGGAAGACGTTCGCCCGGGAACAGCAGAAAATATTGTCCTGCAGAAATTCGCCAAGGATACCGTTCGTAGCTTCAGATTGAATTTGATTGAAACTGAACTTGAAAATCTTCACAACCAGATTATATCCAGCAAAACGGAAAGTGAAACGCAGGAACTGCTTGAAACAAAGCAGCGCTTAATACGTGAAAGAAGACTTGTTCAAAAAGAAGAATAAAAAAATTAATAACGGAAAATCAAATGGAAAAAAAATTTCCAAATCTATATGAAATTAATACAAGGGTATGGATTAAAAGATTTGCAACGGCCGGGAATCCTAAACCCAAACTAACCGATGTTCCAAATGCTTACTGGGAGCAGCTTGTTAAGAAGAACATTGATATTATCTGGCTTATGGGCGTTTGGAAAACTAATAAAGAAGCGGTTAAAAAATATTGCTTTGAAGATTTCTTAAGGAGAAATTATGATAAAGCACTTAAAGACTGGAAAGAAGAAGACGTAATCGGTTCTCCTTATGCAATTGAAGAGTACAGCATAAATCCAGAACTTGGAGACCAAGACACAATTCCTGCCCTTAGAAAAAAACTTAATTCGCTGGGATTAAAACTTTTCCTGGATTTTATACCAAATCATTTTTCGGCAGCCTCACCGCTGCTTGTTTCAAAACCGGAAATATTTCTTCAGGCAGATGAAGATATTTATGAACGCGATCAATATACTTTCTTTAAGCATGAAGAGAACGGTAAAATATTTGCCCATGGAAGAGATCCTTTCTTTCCTGCATGGCAGGATACTGTACAGATAAATTATATTAGCCCGGATGCAATTGTTTATATGATAGATTCTTTGCTTCACATTGCAGAATGTTGCGACGGGGTTAGATGTGATATGGCGATGCTTGCGCTTAGCAATGTTTTTTATAATACGTGGCGCGGTGTTCTTAATAAAGTCGGCTTCTCAAAACCGGAGCGCGAATTCTGGCAGGTTGCCATTAAACGTATTAAACAAAAATATCCCGAATTCCTTTTTATTGCAGAAACATACTGGGATCTTGAATGGGATCTTCAGCAGTTGGGTTTTGATTTTACTTATGATAAAAGACTTACTGACAGGTTAAAACTTGGGAATGTCTATGACGTTAAAAGTCACCTGTCGGCAGAAATTGTATTCCAGGAAAAGTTAGTGCGCTTTATTGAAAACCATGACGAGGAAAGAGCAGCGCTTGTTTTGGGGAAGAATAAAAATAAAGCGGCTGCAATAATAATGAGTACATTACCTGGAATGCATCTCTTCAATGACGGTCAATTTGAAGGGAAAAAAATTAAACTTCCTGTTCAGCTTGGAAGAGAACCCGTTGAGAAAACCGATGAGTGCCTTCCTGATTTTTATAATAAATTGTTAGGCATTACTTCAGCACAAATATTTAAAAGCGGTGAATGGAAACTAATTGAACCGTTAAAAGTCTGGGAAAACAACTATACTAATGAGAAAATGATTTGCTGGTTATGGAGTTATAAAATTGAACGTCGTTTGGTTGTAGTTAATTATTCGGATTCAAAGGCCGAGTGCCGGGTAAAAATAGATTTACGAAGTTATCCTGAGAACTTTGAACTTTATGATCTTCTTAATAATTGCTCTTACGTAAGATCCAGGGATGAAGTAAACCGTGTCGGTCTTTTTATCGAATTGCAGCCATATCATAGTCATATATTCAGGTTTTAATCTTTATTGTTCAAACTTGTATAGGTGTAATAATTAATAGTTACTTAGATGCCTGTTTATTGTGTTTTTGTGAAGTAATTACAGTTGACGATTAAAACAAAGAATATTATTTTATTGTTGAGTTTGTCAGGTAAATATGCGCTTTCCGGTTTGGTTCTGTAAAATCTGAATACAGCGCGGTTTGCAGTGGAAGACAAATTTATTATTTTTTAATCCCGTAATTTGTAACTGTGAAGTTTTAAATTCTGTAACGGTTTTTAGTTATTAAAGCATTTTGGAAATGTAAATATGTATTTGCAGAACTCGTTGGAAATAGATGGAATTATGGTTAGAGAAGAAATTCTTAATTCTCCTTTTTCCTGTGATCTTAATAAATGTAAAGGCGCTTGCTGTACACTTGAAAGTCAGTTTGGTGCACCTATAACTGAAGAAGAAATAAAAATAATTGAAAATAATCTGGATGAAATTTTAAATTATATTCCTGTTGAACACAAACAGGAGATTGAACGAAAAGGATTCTGGGAAAATAAAGAAGATGAGTTGATGATTCGTAGTTTAAATAACCGGGATTGCGTTTTTTCATTCCGCGAAAACGGCATTGCAAAATGCGGCATTGAAAAAGGCTATTTCGATAATAAAATAAATTTCAGGAAACCAATCTCTTGTCATCTTTTCCCGATTCGGATTTCACGCTTTGGCGGAGACGTGCTGCGATATGAAAAATTTAACGAATGCGCGCCTGCTATTGAAAATGGAAAAAAAATGAACACCACGGTAGCTGAATTTTGTAAGGATTCATTAACGAGACATTATGGAGAAACCTGGTATGAAAAGTTAAGCGCATTTTTTAGGAGTTAGCCATGTTACAACTAAACCAACGATTAGCACAATTACAAAAATTATCGCCGCAGCAAATCCAGTATCAAAAATTACTGCAGCTAAATACTTTAGCGTTGGAGCAAAGAATAAAAACAGAGCTTGAGCTTAATCCTATACTTGAGGAATCTCTTGACCAGGAGTATGACCTTGAGATTAAAGAAGACAGCAACGAGCCGGAAGCAAATGAGGAAATTGAAATAGATAATGAAAGCGACAGCGAAGAAGTAATTAAAGATGAAAAAAATCCCGAAGACGAATTCAGTGTTGAAGATTATATAAATGACGTTGAAGAACTTGATAACGATTACAAGACAAGAAATTTTGAAGAGGAAAAATCACAACCCGTTGCTCCGCTAAGAGAAACTTTAAATGAACATCTCTTAAATCAACTTTATTTTCTTGATCTTAGTGAACCGCTCATTCGTTTGGGTGAAGAGGTTATTGGTAATTTGAATGAGGATGGTTACCTTAAACGCAGCCTTGAAGATATCCGGCAGGAACTTGTAATGTTTGAGCATCTTGAAATAAGTGAAGCCGATGCCGAAAAAGTGCTTAAAGAAATTCAATCGTTCGATCCGGTTGGAATAGCTTCAAGAAATTTAAAGGAATGTTTGCTTGTTCAGCTCAGGCATAGTTCGTTCGATCCTTATTATACTTATCTTTCAGAGAATTTACTTGAAAAGCATTTCTCTGATTTTGTTAACAAGCGGTTTGAAAATATTCAGCGGGATATGAACCTTAGCCTTGAAACTCTTAAAGCAGTCCTTGCATTAATTCATAAGCTTAATCCTAAACCGGGTGAAGGCAATATCGAATCTGACCAGGCTAACCAGGTAACTCCGGATTTTCTGATTGAGAAAATTGACCATAACTTTATTATCACGTTAAACGATAGAAACGTTCCTTCGGTAACAATAAGCCAGACCTATCTTGAAATGCTCAACACGAACAAACGAAGGAGAAACATTTCAAAAAGAGAAAAGGAAACACATAAATTCCTTAGAGAAAAATTCGAATCTGCAAAATGGTTTATCGCTTCAATCCAGCAGAGAAGAGAAACATTAATGAAAATAATGCGGGCAATTCTGGAAAAGCAGTACAGGTTTTTTGAAACCGGACCGAAAGCATTGAAGCCGATGATTTACAAAGACATTGCAGAAGAAATAGGAATGGACATTTCAACTATAAGCCGCGTAGTGAATGGCAAATACGTGCAGAGCCCGGTCGGTATTCACGAATTGAAATATTTCTTCAGCGAAGGTTTATCCACCGATGAAGGAACAGAAATATCCAACAAGCATATTAAAGAACTGATAAAGGATATCTGCAGCACAGAAACTAAAAACGCTCCTTACAGTGATGATAAAATTGCTGAACTGCTTAATCAGAAAGGCATTCATATAGCAAGAAGAACAGTTGCAAAGTACAGGGAACAACTCAGAATTCCCGTTGCCCGGCTTCGTAAGGAAATATGAAAATTCTCTTTGATGTTGTTATCATTGTTCTGCTTTTTTTTCTTTTTGGGTTGTCACACACTTTGCTGGCTTCAAAATTATTAAAAGAAAAAGTTATACTTTGGTGTGGAGATAAAATAGCTTTCTACAGACTTGCCTATAATTTTATCTCGCTACTATGTTTTTATCTGTTTGTCGTTCTTTCTCCAAAACCGGATATCATCATTTATGACCTTAATTTTCCGTTCGATATTATTATCTTTGTCCTGCAGATTTTAAGTTTAGCCGGATTGCTTTGGGCGGCCAGGGCGGTGGATTGGAGAGAATTTCTTGGTATCGCACAGATACAAAGATGGAAAAACAATCAATATTCGATCGTGGATCTGGATGAAAGAACCAGGTTGAAAACGGACGGACCTTTTATGTTCAGCCGTCATCCTGTTTACTTTTTTACAATGCTCTTTATTGGTTTGCGCCCGACTATGAGTCTGTTCTACATAGTTACTTTTATCTGCATTGTTGCATATTTTTATATCGGTTCTGTTTACGAAGAGAAAAAATTGCTTGTTAAATATGGTGATGCATATAAGAATTATCAGTTAACCGTACCAAGATTTTTTTCGTTTGGCAGAATCCTGATTACAAAACATAATCGTGTAGAAATTAATTAAATCACAAAACTATTTTAGCAATGAAAAAAATATTTCTGTTTCTCGTTCTTCTTATACCGGTATTTAAATTAACCGCTCAGCAGGTTGAAGATAAAGCTATCGCAGTGATAGGAAATACTTCAATAACCACAAATGAATTTAAAGAAAGGTATGAACTTACTCCGCATCTTGGAGTTCTTGATGATAAAAGTAAGTATGAATTTCTATATTCTCTTATTGCCGAAAAGCTTTGGGCGTTAAAAGCAAAAGAAATTGGATATGATACCACGGCCTATGTAAAATCAGCAATGAAGATACTTGAAAAGATGTATATAAGAGATGCTCTTTATAAGATTGAAGTGAAAGATAAAATGCTTATCCCCGATATCAAAATCATACAGGGGCACGCACGCGCTAATATTAATCTTGAAATTGATTTTATTGTTTCATCAAATGAAGAGAATATTAAGAATATCCATGCGCTTTTACAGAAAGGATATCCGTTTGATTCTTTAATCGTTGGCAGGGATTCCATTATCCAGGTTTCTTATGGTCAGCTTGATGAAACAGTTGAGGATTCACTTTATAAATTAAAACCCGGTGAGTTTACTTATCCAATCAAATCTCCAAGAAAAGATGAGAACTGGTTTATTTTCAGGGTTATAAAAAGGATTGATGCATTAGGGAAAAATTCGCAACAGACGAACGATGTTTCTTCAAGAGTTAAAAAAGTTGTTGAACAAAGGGAAGAAGACCGGGCTTACCAGAATTTCTACAGGAAATTTTTTGTGGGGCAAAAAGTTAATGCGGATGGTTCATTGTTCTGGAGCCTTTCAGAAAAAATAATCCGGAAGATTAAAGAGAAGAAAGAAAAAGATAAGATTGCTGATAATGAAAAAATATATTTATCCGAAATTGATTTCAGGGATATACAAAAGGAATTTGGACAGGATTCGCTTAAAGCAGAATTTATTAAATTCGAAACGGAACCTATAGAACTGAAAGATTTTCTTGAAGATCTTGCATTTGAAGGTTTCTTTACAACCAGTACGGATTCGAACGCAGTGCGTTCAAAATTGAACAGCCGCGTCAGATATTTTATCGAAAGAGAACTTGTCGTTCGCGAAGCAGACAAACGAGGAATGCAAAATCTTCCCGAGGTAAAATATTATGTTGATATGTGGAAAAATTATTATATGTCCCAGCTTTATAAACGTAGTTACATTGATTCCGCAAAAGTTTCCGATGATGAAGTCTTCAATTATTATAAAAGCAGGAACAGGGAAATTACAATTCCAATGCAGGTGAACATTGTTGAGGTTCTGACAGACAGCCTTGAGGTTATTGAGAAAGTGCTTGACTTACTTAAAGAAGGACAAGACCTTGGCGCTGTTGCAAAACAATATACAAAACGCGTCTGGACGAAAGAGAAGAACGGTGAATTCGGATTCTTTCCGGTTACAATGTATGGAGAAATCGGTAAGATAGCTTCCACGATGGAGATCGGAGAAGTTTATGGACCTCTCAAAGTGCCCGAAGGTTATTCAATATTTAAATTGATAGATAAAAAAGAAGAGACCATCCAGGAACCAAAACCCTTTGAAGATGTAAAGGCTGATGTTAAAAATAAACTGATGGCTAATAAACTTGAAGATAAGGTAAACGCCCAGACTGTTAAACTTGCAAAAGATTATGGTTTAAAGATTGACGATGGAGTTTTTAATGCGCTTAAAGTTACAAACCTTGCAATGATAGCTTACAGGTATATGGGTTTTGGCGGAAGAATTCTTGGCGTTCCTTTAACAACACCTTACGGCGAATGGTATGAACTATGGCAAAAAAGTAAAAAGGATTTACCTTAAAATTTTTATTGTAATAAATTTTTAGAACGGAGAAAAATTGAAACGAGAAATTAAATCGACAACAATAGTTGGAGTTATACATGACGGGCAGGCTGCAATAGGCGGCGATGGACAGGTTACACTAGGCAACACCGTTATGAAACATAACTCAACTAAGATTAGAAAACTGTATAACGGCAAAGTTCTTTGCGGGTTTGCCGGCGCTGCTGCAGATGCCTTTACTCTTCTTGAAAGATTTGAAGAGAAGCTTGAACAGTATCGCGGAAATGTTAGCCGCGCTGCGGTTGAGCTGGCAAAAGACTGGCGAACGGATAAATATCTCCGTCGGCTTGAAGCAATGCTTGCAATTATTTCAGAGGATCAGGCTCTAATTGTTTCCGGAACCGGAGATATAATTGAACCTGATGATAAAATTGTTGCAATTGGTTCTGGCGGTATGTATGCATTATCTGCTGCTAAAATGCTTAAGAAATATAGTAAGCTTAATGCAAAAGAAATTGTTGAAGAAGCCTTAAAGACAGCTTCGGAAATATGTATTTACACTAACGATAAAATAAATGTTGAAATTATAGAAAATAAACAGGCTTAAAATGAAAAATGATTTAATGCGTAATCTGACTCCTACGCAGATTGTAAAAGAGTTAGACAGATATATAATTGGTCAGGATGACGCTAAACGTGCTGTTGCTATAGCGCTAAGAAACAGGTGGCGCAGGCAACAGGTTGGCGAAGGACTTAAAGAGGAAATTTTTCCTAATAATATAATTCTTATTGGACCAACCGGCGTTGGCAAAACGGAAATTGCAAGAAGACTTTCAAAGCTTGCAGGTGCTCCTTTTGTAAAAGTTGAAGCTTCAAAATTTACCGAGGTTGGTTATGTCGGTAGAGATGTAGAATCAATGATAAGAGACTTAACTGAAATTGCAGTTAACATGGTTAAAAGTGAAAAGACAGGTCATGTTCAGGAAAAAGCCGAGAAGATTGCAGATGAAAAAATTCTTGATATTTTAATTCCTCCTGTTAAAAAACCGTCAGTTTCCAACGAAGAGAACAATGAAGGCGATGAAGCATATCAAAATAAAAAAACCCGCGAGTGGATGAGACAAAAACTTGAGAATGGCGAACTTGATGATAAACTTGTAGAATTTGATACTGCCGCTCCTAATGCTATTGGAATGCAGGTGCTTGGCCCTTTCGGTATGGATGATATGGGTATTAACATCCAGGAAATTATGAGCAGCATTATGCCTAAGAAAAAGAAGAAGAGAAAGACCACAATTCGTGAAGCAAGAACAGTGCTTGCACAGGAAGAAGCGCAGAAGCTTATTGATATGGAAGCAGTGCAGAGAGAGGCAATTGAAAGAGTGCAGGATTCCGGAATTGTGTTTATAGATGAGATTGATAAAATTGCTGGCGGCGGTAAAGGACAGGGACCGGATGTTTCCCGCGAAGGTGTGCAAAGAGATTTACTACCTATAGTTGAAGGCTCAAGCGTTAATACAAAATACGGCGTTGTAAAAACAGATCATATTTTATTTGTAGCTTCCGGCGCATTTCATGTTTCCAAACCTTCGGATTTAATTCCTGAGATGCAGGGAAGATTTCCGATACGTGTTGAGTTGAAAAGTTTAACCGAAGATGATTTTATAAAGATTCTTACAATCCCGCAGAACGCATTGTTAAAACAATATACTGCTTTGCTTGAAACCGAAGGTGTTACAATTGAATTTAATGATGATGCAATAACTGAAATTGCACGTATTGCTACCATTGTTAACGAACAGGTTGAAAACATTGGCGCCAGAAGGCTTCATACAATTCTTACTACTTTACTTGATGATATTCTTTTTGATGTACCGGATAAACTGCCGAGCACAAAAGTAAATATCAGCGGAAGCATGGTTAAAGAAAAGCTTGAAAGAATTGTAACCAACAGGGATTTAAGTAAATACATTTTATAAA
>CAZIDB010000082.1:0-17038 GCA_964537965.1 uncultured Melioribacter sp.
GTTTACCTAAAAGGTTCGCTATGTATAAAGGACCGGAATCATTACCTATTAAAACTGATGCACTTTTAATTATATCAATTAGTTCCTCAAGTGAATTTGTTTCCCTAACGAATATATCAGAACCTTTAAGGTTTTCAAATTCATCAACGGGTATAGAGTTTTTAGGAAAAGTAAGTGCACACTTGTATTCAAATGAAATTTTCTTTGCAAGCTCAAAATATTTGTAAAGATTCCATTCCTTAGCTTTCCATCCGGCAAACGGATGAATCAGGATATAATTGCTTTCGTATAATTGTTTCTGAAATTGCTTGATACTGTCCCTATCCTTGATTGGAACAATCTGTTCAACAACATCTAAATAAACATCCATAAGATGCGGAGTTTTTCTTTTCTCGATATAGTTTGAGTAAACACATGACAAGTATTCTTTTTCATTAAATCCGTAAATCTTTTCGGATTTTTGAAAGAACAATAATGAAGCTGATTTTATATTCCCTAACAGATCAACAATTAGTTTAGGAAATAGCATTTTTATTTCTGATCGGATTTTTGAATTTGCAAATCTGTTAAAATAAAAATCCTCTTTGCTAATGTTGATGAAATTCATTTTATCAAATACAAGATCATAGATTTTTTTATTCTCTTCATAGCAAATAATAAAAAGATCTTTTCCATATTTTTCATATAAAACCTTTATCGCGGGAATTGTAAATACCGAATCACCGATTTTATGAAATGAAATCACAACTACTTTTTCTCTATCCGGTTTCTCTTTAAGAAATAACTTCCGGAAAAATTGAAGTATTATTTTTATAATATAGATCAAAATTCTTTCAACAACCTATTGTTCGTTTTTCCGGGTTAAAAATAACATTTTTCCCGCTCTTATTAAGATATAAATTAATTACTATTCCCTACACTATTCACAGAGTTACAAGTTCAATAATACAAAAATTAAACTCACCTTAAACCTGGTAAGAATTTGATAAAAATTTATTTCTTCTTATATATACGTACATAATCAATATCATGGTACTGTGGGAAAACGGTAGTTGAATCAGGATTACCCGGCCAGCTTCCTCCTATTGCAGTATTTAGGATAAGGTAATGCGGTGTATGCGGAATTCCGTCCGTCGTTGCGTAAATTAATTCGTCATCTATATACCATTTAATCGAATCTGGTTCCCACTCCAAAGCATAAACATGAAAATCCTTTGAATAATCAACATTACCTCTCTTCGTTCCGGATGCCGTTTTCTTCTGACCATCAAAAGTGTAATAATGCAATGTTCCGTACACGGTTGTTGGATCGTGCCCAAGAAATTCCATAATGTCTATCTCGCTATACCATGGTCTTTCTTCCGGTATCAGACTTTCTTTACCATTTTCAACTACCTCTGTCATCAATCTTTCCATCTGCCAATTTCGGTTTTGCGGATACAACCAGTGTGCTGGCCAAAGTCCTTTTCCGAAAGGTAGTTTAGCCCTTATTTCAAATCGTCCATATACTGGGGCAAGTTTTCCTTTTGTATCAAGTCTTCCGCTTGTAAATTCTTTTGATCCATATTTCCTTACCTGGCTCCTTATCCTAAGCATTCCATTTTCAATATATACTTCATCAGGCACATAGTACTGAAGCTCTTTATGTTTACTGGTTTCGCGGATTAATAAATTCCATTTGGCTGTATCAGGTTGTTTACCGCTAAATTCATCGCTCCAAACAAGTTTCCATTTACCTTTTTGCTGTACTGCATTCTGAGAAAACAAATCACCTTTAAATATTAATAGAGTTGAAACAATTACAAGCAACTTCATGGTTTTCATTTTATCTCCATATTAATAACAAAATTATAATCTCAAAGAGAAAAAAGTCTTAATAGAAATTGGATACCGTATTACATTTGGACCAGATAATAATTTAAATTTCCAAAATGAGTTTAGTTTGCTTTAGTCTATAATCTTTAATAAAAATTTACTCACATTAGAATTTCTTTTATCTTATTTATATCTATCTGAAAAAAGTTATCTATTGTCATTAAGGTATTTTTCAGTTCATCACTGCTATGAGTGCTGGTTATTCCAATTACTTTCATACCGGCAGAAACAGCAGCTTCAATTCCGGGTAAAGAATCTTCAAACACAAGACATCTTTCCGGTGTGACTGATAATAATTGAGAGCATTTAATATAAATCTCCGGATCGGGTTTGCTCCTTGTTATATCTTTCGGATCAACTATTGCGTTAAAATAATCTTTAATTCCTAATTCACCCACAATCAATTCAACATTTTCTTCAGGGGCTGAGGTAGCAATTCCAATTTTAAATGAAGCGGTTTTTAGATCTGCAAGCAATTCAATCAATCCCGGTAATGCTTTTATATTGTTTTTATAAATCTCCCTGAAAATTACTTCTTTCTCATTAGCCAATACCGATATTTTCTCCTGACTTAAAGAATCACCAAATAAAAAATCAAAAATACTTTTGTTAGTTCTTCCGAACACATGGCTTTTCAAATCTTCATCACTTATTGTGAAATTATACTTTTCAGCAAATGTTTTCCAGGCTAAACTATGGAATGGATTTGTATCGGCAATTACACCATCCATATCAAAAATAACTGCGCAATCGGAATATTTATTTTTCATAACTGCGGGATGAATTAAGGTAAGAGAAACCCCTTGAAAATCTCAAGGGGTTATAAAAATTATACAGACTCAAACTCAGTTTGAGATAATCCCGAGAAAATTAATGCTCCAAATACTACAATGATTATGATTGCTAAGACGATACCGACAAGGTACCATAGTAAAGTAGCTTTAGCCCAATTAGCTTTATTTGGATTAGTGCCACTTCCAAATCCCCAAACAAACAACATAATCAAACCAACAAGAGGAATTGCAGAAATAAGAATTGTTAAGAACCAATCACCTGTTTTAACAGGTTCATATTGTTGCCCTGTAAATTGTCCATCCATGAATGCCTCCGTAGTAAAGTTAATTAATTCACCTTGAAAAATGGTTTATTTGAATAATTAAAGCAACTGTTTTTTTACTGGAAACTTGATCCTTGTCTGGCACTTATAATTTTTAATATCCGAAAGGGCTATTCAGCATTAATAATTCATCTCATAACCAAGGCTAAATACATACTGGGTTGATATACCAAGTGTTAAATTTCCGTTTCTTCCGATTACACTCCATATACCGGGTGAGAAATTTTTAAATTTAATTATTCCCGGATATACGTCCATCAGGCAGAAAAATTCTTTTACACCACTTAAAACTATCTGGGCCATCAACGAATTATTTCTGTCCCAGAAAATTCCTGCATGCCAGCTTGTTTCAATAGTTCTATCCCGCAGTGTGTTTTCAAGATCAACTAAATGCTTGCTTCTGAATCCAATTCCCACAGACAAATTATCTTCATCATTAAGTTTTTTGGAAACACCATATAAGGCGCCCATCCCGTACCTGTAGAACAATGAATAATCATCCGAGAAAGGAAATTTCCATTTCATAGAAAAGTACTGCCCGGCATTAACTCTTCCGTAAGGTAATGATACAGAAGCCTGCAGTGACCAATCAGCTAAGTTTAATTCTTCACTAAAGAATTCATTTACTGAGTCAAAGCTGAAAAGAACTATTCCACCAAGATCAAAAATATAAATGTCGGAAATCTCATCTACGCTATACCCTTCACTTGGTCCAGATTCAATTACTTCATTTAGAAAATGCTGAGCCATAACAGTTACCGAAGAAAACAACCAGGGTACAGGAAATTTTCTTTCTTCGTACCATTCTTTCATTGCAGTATAAAGCATTCCTCCGCCAATTAAATGCTGTTGATAATTCGGTATCCATTGCATTGTATTCTGAGTATAGCTAATCGGGAGGAACTCTGTCCTTAAAAATTTTGACCATCCATAGTGAGAGATGCTGGTAAACGGATCTCCAAGATTCCTAAGAACAACCTTGCTCATTTTTCCGTATTCCAAATCTGCAACTTTATTAGGTACCATTTGAAGCTGGCAGACGTCATAACCACCATTGATTATTAATGTAACCGGATTAAACAGAGCTTCACTTCCATAATTTTTATTTGTATAAAAATATCTTTTCTGCCCGTGTACAGGTAATGCAGTTATCAAAATGAAAATAGAGACTGCAAGAAAATATTTCTGATTTTTATTTAACAACATTAACACGAGAATACTACTTAGACAAAAATTGTGGAAACAAATAAAACTATTTTTGTTTAATTATACCAATTTTAAATGTCTGGGTATTCTGTTCCGGTCAACCCAGTAACCCCATGCAATTATAAGCCACTGGGCAAGTCCAAGATAACCGATCGATTCAACTTCCGGAGGAGGTGGACCGAAGACATTCATAAAGTAAATAACAAAAAGGAATACAATAAGAGACCAGAATGAAATTTCACCTGTTTTGTTCTTTGATTTAGTTGATGAATAATACAAATAAATACCAAGCGCAAAAATAGAAAGTTCTAATAGCATAGTCCCGGTAATTGAGTACCATAACCCAAATCCTACTTTTATACCTTCTCCAATAAAAAGCGGCAAGTCCGGTCTGTGAACAATTAAATCTAAAAACCAATGGCTTAAAACCAAAGACCCCAAAATTATTGCACTGCGGATATTCTTTCTGAAAAGAAAATAACCAGCACCAAAAAGAACTGACCAGATAATGACAGCTAAAAGACTGTGGGAAAAAGGATAATAAACAAAATTTAACGGAGCAAAAGAGGTAATACCTGGTTCAATTTTAACTTTTTCAATTCCCAGTATAAGAAAGAGCGGCCATAACAGATCAATAAATTGTGCAGCTAAAAATATTGAGCCCAATGAAGGTTTTGAAACAAGTTTCTTTGCGGCAAGCCCAACACCAAAGTGACCGACAAACATAACTATTCCTTTCTGATTAAATAATTCGTTATAAATATTATCGATTTGTATTTTGAAACTAAAACTATTATAAATTACAAAGTCTGCGATTCACTTAATCTAAACTCTATTTGAAAGGTAGGATTGTCTTGCTATAAATCTGTTAACTTCTCTCCCTATTCTCCAAAAATATAAATAGTTGGAGAATGGAGAGAACAAGTATAATAATCAAAAATCTCAACTAATACTTTTATGCGCCGGCAGGAGCAGCTGTTGTATTTCTTCCTTTACTTCTTTCAATTGATTGTAACGCCAAATATCTGTCACCAAATTTTTCAAGATTCTCCTGCTCAGTGTCATATTGATCATAATGTTGTTCTTCTTCTAACACTAAGCTCTCAAACAATTGTTTGGAAACAGAGTCTGCGTTCTGAGCACATTCATTTGCCCACAGGTTATAATCTCTTGCGCTTTCCTGTTCCATTTTTGAAGCTATAACTAACATTTCCTTAACATCATGAATCTTCTTTACTTCGGTTGAAGCAACCATTTCAACTTCACCTTTTAAGAATAATATTCTTTCGGCTAATCTTTCAACGTGAAGCATTTCCTGTATTGCAGTTCTTCTGAATAAATTAGCAAGTAAATCCAAACCCTGGTCATCGCAATGAAAATGAAAAAACATATACTGATGAACTGCTGAAAGCTCATCTGCAACTGCTTTGTTCAATAAAATAATACTTTTTTCGTGCATGTCATCTCCTGGGGAATAATTGATTATATATTTGATTTTTATGAGTCAAATATAAATTTCTGGTATTATTTATCAAACATTAAAAATTACTTAAACCAACCAATAATGAATTTCAAAACAAAATTAATCCAGATTACTTTATTTCTCTTTATAAGTATTTAAAATGTATTCCGCTACAGCTTCCGCCTGTTTAACATTCAATCCCTGGTTGGGCATTGGAGGAAATAAAGGGTTTACTTTAACTGGATTAACAATAAAATCTATTAGCTCATTTTTTTTGCTTTCATATTTCGGCAAGACATCTTTATAAGCCGGACCAACTAATTTCTGGTCAAATCTATGGCAGGCAGCGCACCTGCCGTCATAAATTTCTTTTCCGTCTATTTTAGGACCTTTACCGCTTTTTTCGGCAATACCTGCAAGCATTTTATCAAATTTTGCGGAAAGAGTAACTACCTGCTTTTGCGAAGAAGTTTTAAATCCATTAACGTCCTGAACAACAAGAAGCACACTTGTAATTACAATTAGATAAAGAACGTGATTGATATATAACTTATGTTTTTCCTTTATCATCAGGTAATAGAAATGTGCAGATAAAAGCAATAAGAGGATAATTATAAGTGAGATTGAGAAAACTGTACCGGACAACGATAATTGGGGCAGGTTAAGCAAATGAATTAAAACGAATAACGGCAATGCCAAAACAGAAATTATTCCCGATGTTAAAGAAAATCTTTCAATGAATTTTGAATATTCGTTTTCTGGCTGATCATTCTCTTTCAGTTTTTTATCTGAATAAAATAAAGCACCTGCACTTGCTAATGCAAACGAAAGAGCGACGAATAATAAAAACTTGTTAATTACCGAAACAGAAAAAATGGATAGGAATAAATTTTCATTTGGATCCAGGTAGATTCTTCCGTAAGTAAATTCAATGCAGCCGATAAGAATTAAAACCGAGGCGAATAAAAAAATTATTCCCCATAAACCGCTTTTTTTATGAAGCGTGAAGTTTCGTTTTTTAAATATCTCCACATCATCAGTAGTTTCAACCAGCCTGATTATTTCCTCAAGTTGAAAAGTATATTTGTAAATGTATAAAAGTATTAGTGCAATAAGGTTTACTAATAAAGCAATGAACGTCCAGGCAGAAATAGAATTGTTCAACTGATGGAATAACTGAATATAACTAAACATAATTGATAATATAGGTACAAATCCAAACGTAAAAATTGCCGACTTACTGAACAGTGCATTAGTAATTAAGTCTTTAGAAAATTTTAGATAGAATTTATTCCCGTTCTTTCTTCCCTTCCTGTTAAAATAGATTGAAAGCAAAGATGCTCCGGAAACAATTCCCAGGAAAGGAATTAAAATTATGTATGCAAGTACCAGGGTATAAAATATGAGATTCAAATTATCACCCGACTGCAATATGACTAATTTGTCAAGAAAATCCATTTAATTATTCCTTAGTTAGAATTAATTCTCTGAATATGATTACCAATCAAGTTTAACTAAAAACTAATTTATTAATCGATATCAACAGAACAACAATCAGTACAAAAGTATTTATTTCTTTAAAAGCGAATCTGAAATTCAATTTCTCATTATGTTTAACAAGTAACCTGCTGGATTTAATAATAAGCCAGCAGGCAGAAAATACAAGCAACAATTCTATAATCAAATTCTTTCCGCTTCCGAAAAACGGAATTGCAATACAACTTGCAGCTAAAGCAAGTATCCATGTAAAAGTTATTCTCGAAAGCTGTTCAATTGAAAAACTTTTGCTAAGAACAGGAAAACCTGCACGTTCGTAATCCTTTTCATAAAGAAGAAGTAACAACCAGAAATGCGGCACCTGCCATATAAAAAAGAACAATGCAAGGGATATATTTTCAAAATCAAAAATATATCCTCCGGCAGAAACATAACCGACCATTGGCGGTATTGCACCAATTAAAGCACCGGGAACAACCGCTAATGCAGTCTTCTTTTTTAAAGGAGTATAAATTGCGTTATACCAAACTACAGCCGTCAGACCTAAAATAACTGCTACTAAATTTGTAAAAATATAGAGAACAATTGTACCGCCAACAAGCAATAAACTAATAACTATTAATGCCTGCCGTTCAGAAATTTTACCTGCAGGTAATGGCCTGTTCTTCGTCCTGTTCATCAAACCATCTGTTTTTCTTTCCTGGAAATGATTAATAGCTGATGAACCGCAGGCTAATAAGAATACACCTAACGATGCGGTAATTATCCCAAAAGATAATTCCTTTGAATAAAGTATATAGCCGGCTGTTGTTGAGAAAGCTACAAAGAACGTTATTTTAATTTTTATAAGTTCTGCTAAAGTTAAAATCTTACTTCTAAAATTCTCCAACTCATTTACTTTCTAAAATTAATCTTTAATAAGAAAATTTATTTCCTGGCAACCCATTCTTCAAACTTATCCTGTGGTATTACATTTATTTTATTGTACATGTAAGAATGATTCAAACCACAATACTCAGCGCAGGTAATTTCATAACTACCGATTTTATCCGGAATAAATGCAAGGTAAGTTTCCTTTCCGAAAACAAGATCTTCTTTAATCCTGTAAGACGGAATATAGAATGAATGATTTACATCCAGCGAAGACAAAACAAGTTTAAGCGGCCTGTTAACCGGCACATAAAGAGTATCGCTTCTTTTACCATTCTGGTATGCAAAACTCCATTTCCACATTTGTCCCGTAACTTTTATTGTGTATGCGTTATCCGGAATAATTCTTAATTCTGTAAAAGTTGAAAATCCGAAATAGAACATAGTAAGTACAAGCACTACGGGTATGGCAATCCAGGTTATTTCAAGCGCAACATTTCCTTCAATATTAACAGCCTGTGGATGACGTTTACGGTTATATTTAATTACGAAATAAATCATAACTGCAGTAACACCAATAAGTATAACTGCAGAAATTGCTACAATCAGAATGAAAACTCCGTCAACACTTTGAATATAATCCGATATTCCCTGTTTCATTTATTCCCTCACCTGAACAAGTAATCTGTAAATGTAAATATGATTATGGCAACTAAAGTAATAAGACCAACCGCAACAAAGACTTTAAATACAACGCTGTCAAATTTAATATGCATGAAAATATTCAGAACTAACCCAGCTTTAATTATAGCAATCAGTATTGCAACAATTAGCGTTACACCAAATAGTTGTACACCTGAAACAGAAATGGTTAACGCGGTTAAAGCAAGCAATGTTAACCATATATAAACATATGTTCCGTACCCAACAATGTGACTATTCTGTTCTTTATTCATTTTAGTTCCCTACTTAATAAGATAGAATAATGGGAATAAGAATATCCAGATGATATCCACAAGGTGCCAGTACAAGCCGGAATTTTCAAGTTTAATAAAATTATCCTTGTTTACCTTATCCTTAACAATAAGAATAAAAATAATTGTAAGAATCACAATTCCGACAATCACATGTAAACCGTGTAAACCTGTCATGGTATAATATAATCCGAAATAAAGCACTTCACCCGGAGGCCTGCTTGTTAAATCATCAGAACCCGGAAACGTTCCATGATGAAATTTGGCCGCCCACTCAAAATATTTATTAACAAGAAATACAAAAGCAAAAAATATTGTTGTTCCAAGAAGTAATAATGAAAAATATTTCTGATTTTTTCTTAATGCAGTTATAGACATCGCCATAGTTAAGCTGCTTGTTAATAATATTATTGTATTAAAAGCGCCAATTGTTGTATTCAGCTCAAGTGCAGCAATATGAAAAGCATCGGAATTCATAAAACGGTAAACACCATAGATTACAAACAAACCACCGAATAAAAGTAATTCTGTAAGTAAAAAGAGCCACATTCCAATCTTTGCTCCTTCATCATCTTTATGATGAGCACTTACAACTACATCATCAACTTCTATTGTCTCATTCACTTTTAGCCTCCTTAAGAGCACCGTAATCATATGGATCATGAGTTACAACCGGAATTTCATCAAAGTTTTCCAAAGGTGGTGGTGAAGGTACCTGCCACTCAAGTGTGATTCCGCCCCATGGATTTATTGTAGCCGGTTCACCTTTCCTGAATGCTTTTATCAGGTTGTAAATTAAAATGAAAAGTCCTGTTACCATTACCCAGGAACCGACTGTTGAAAACACATGTAAAGCTTGAAACTGTGGTAAATAATCAAAATATCTTCTTGGCATTCCTTCATAACCTAAAATGAAAAACGGGAAATAAAGAGCAAGGAAACCAACTGTTAAAAGCAGTACACCAATCCTTGCAACTTTTAAATTATACATTTTACCAAACATCTTTGGAAACCAATAGTGCAGAGCAGCAAAGAATATAAATCCTGTCCCGCCAAAAACAACAAAATGAAAATGAGCAACAACGAAATAAGTATCAGTAAGGTGAACATCCACAGAAAGCGCACCTAAAACCAAACCTGTTAATCCGCCGATTGAAAAGATAAAAATAAAAGCCATCACAAAAATAAACGGAGTCTTTGGATCAATTGAACCTTTATACATTGTTGCAACCCAGTTAAATATCTTAACGCCGCTTGGTATTGCTACAAGAAAAGTTAATAATGAAAATATCAGGCGAGAGAAGTCGCTCATACCGCTTGAGAACATATGATGCCCCCAGACAAAATAACCAACAAATGCAATGGCAAGTGATGACATTGCAATCGCTTTATAGCCAAATATTGTACGATGTGAAAACGTTGAAATAATTTCAGATACTACTCCCATTGCAGGAAGAATCATTATATAAACTGCCGGATGGGAATACGTCCAGAATAAATGCTGATATAAAATCGGGTCGCCACCTAATGCGGGATCAAACACACCTATTTTGAAAAGCCTTTCAACAATAACAAGTATAATAGTTATTCCAATTATTGGAGTAGCAAGTATTTGAATCCAACCTGTTGCATACAATGACCATGGAAACAAAGGCATTTTAAACCATCCCATTCCCGGTGCGCGCAAACGATGAATAGTGGTAATAAAATTCAACCCGGTTAGAATTGATGAGAAGCCTAAAATGAAAGCTGCAAATATTGCCCAGGATACTTCGGTACCTGTTCTTAAACTATAAGGAACATAGAATGTCCAGCCTGTATCAATAGGCCCACCTTTCATAAATAAAGAAAGAATAGCAAATATTCCTCCAATGATATACAAATACCAGGAGAGAAGATTTAATCTTGGAAATGCAACATCCTTTGCTCCAATTTGTATTGGTAAAAAGAAATTGCCGAATACAGGAGGAATACCGGGAATAACAAACAGGAAGATCATTATAATTCCATGCAAAGTAAAAATGGAATTATAAGTTTGCGGACCCATAATTGTTTCGCCGGGTGTAAGCATTTCAAGACGCATTAATATTCCAAGGATAGCGCCAACTATAAAGAAACTAACTAACGAGACTAAATACATTATTCCGATTCTTTTGTGGTCTGTAGTAAGTAACCACGAAAGAATACCAGTGTGCTTTCCTTTGTATTCATAAAAATCAACATATGTGCTTGCTGCATGATTAGACATAGTTTAATCCGTCACTTTCGATTTTTTTTTCCTTTAATTATTAACGTCGTAAAAAGTATTAGAGCAGATAAAAGAACAATTGCACCAGCAATTCTCTTAAAGTCAAGTACGTACTTATTTCCCTGCCGGTCGTAACTATAACAAAAAGTTAAAATCTTGTTTATGGTAGGTCTTACCTCACCTTTCTGGGCTTCAATTAAAGCCATCTTTAAATCGAAAGGCAAAAACGCAGTCCCGAAAACGTATCTTGTAATCTTTCCGTCCTCTGTTAAAATTATTAAGGATGCAAAATGTAAAAAGCTGCTGTCGGTATCCTGCTTAAAATAAAATCCGACCGAATTAGTAAGCTTTCTGATTGAAATACTATCACCGGTTAAAAAGCTCCAGGAAGAATCCGGTATTTTTCTTTTCATCGAAACGAGATGTTCGCGTTTCCACTTCAATGCTTGAAAGGGATCTTCCTTATGATTGAAACTAAGTGTTATAATATTAAAATCTTTACCGGGCTCCATATCTACTTTATCAACTACTTCTGCCAAACCATTTAACAAAGGATTACAGACCGCCGGGCAATTGAAATATACAAGCGCAAGAATAGTCGGCTTGTGAATGAGATCCTTCAATAAAACTTTTTCTGATTTTTCATTTAAGAAGCTTAAATCCATTGGAATATGATTGCCAAGCTTTTCATCAATTCCAACCTCAGTACTCTTTGCCTGCAGATTTGAAAAAACAGTAATGAGCACAATCAATAAAAGACTAATTGAATGCTTCCGGTTTCTAATCTTTAACTTTTCAATTACTATTGAATTAAAATTCTTAAACACTTTTTGTTACAATGCCTTTTAAATAAACAAACAAATTATTCCATTCATCTTTGGAAAGCGAAAGTAGCCTGTTATTGAAACCATTTGTTGAAGAGTTGGATACTACTGTTTTAATAAAATCATTTAAACTGTTTGTCCAGACGGAAGAAGAAGCCAAATATGTTACAGCCTTTAACCTGTCTTTAGTTACACTCACAAAAATTTTCGCGTTAGCATCAGCACTGCTTTCAATCATATCAATAATTTTATAAGCTTTGTTAAGAGTGGAACCAGCTTCGGCAACAAGCTTTTCCTCAGCAACTTTAACCGGAATCTGAGAAGGATTTACACTTCCCTTTGAAAGACTAAATTCTTTATCCAACTGATCTACTTCATTTTTATCTACAACAGGAAAATCTTTTGTAAAGTTTCGGATATAGAAAATAAGATTAACTCTATCCTGTGCAGGTAAGTATTCATAAGCGGGCATGCCGCTTTTTTGAATACCGGATACAAGCGTTCTGAACATCTGGGAAAATTTATTTCCGTTTACCCAGCCATCATTAGAATGAAAATTTCTTGGCTTAGGATTTAATACAACACCGGCAGGTCCGTCACCCATTCCGTTTTCTCCGTGGCAGGAAGCGCAATTTGCTTTATAGAGCGATTCACCTTTCGATACCATATCAGCAGACGGATTCATGATTAAATTCAAATCCATTCCCGGTGATATACTTCCCCTTGTAAACACAGCATCTTTAAATAAATTTGTTGAATCAACAAGAGCAACACCAGTAGCATTCCTGTTTAGTACTTCAAGCGAATTAACATAATATAAACCGCCAATAAAAATGATTACAAAAAAGTAAAGATAGACTAATCCGAACCACCGTGTTGGAGTTTTAGCTACTGCTTTAAAATCAATTTCTTCTTCTATTTTAGGTTTATCATTCATCTTTAACCTGAATAATCTTCTATAATTTCTTTTATGATAATTGAAAATCAAAATTCATTATAACCAGAAATCCAATCCTCTTTTCAATTTAGGATCACCGATTGGAATAATATTATTTCTCCGGGATTTGTAATAAATCAATAGTACTACAAAGCCAACAGCCATTGTTGGGAATGCAAGTTCAATCCAACTAAATACTGCTGCCCCATGATTAAATGTCGGCATTATCAACCAGTACAAATCAAACAGATGGGCAAACAAAATCCAGATTGAAGCCCATAACAATCTCCTGGGATTTGATTTTGATGGCTGAGAAAGCAATGCAGCATAAGGAACAATGAAACGAATAAACACCAAACCAACTGATACAATTTTCCAACTGCCATGCCACCTTTGAAGCATCCAGACTGTTTCTTCAGGAATATTCGCATACCAGATTAACATATACTGGCTAAATGCTATGTATGCCCAGAAATTTGTAAATGCAAACAATAATGCGCCAAGCGAGTAGTAAGTATCACTTGATAAACCCGGAACCATGTAACCATTTTCACGAAGCAACACTACAATAATTGTTAGTGCTGCCAACGCAGCAAGCACTGTTCCGGAGAAATAATAAATGCCGTAGATAGTTGAGAACCAATGGGGTTCAAGACTCATCATCCAATCAATTGATGCAAACGTTAAAGTGATTGCAAAGAACGGCATAAACACTGCAGATAGTTTTATATTTCTTGTAGTCAGGTTTTGGTCTTTAGTTGAATCCTGTAATTTCGAATTTTTCGTAATCAGCCATAAAAACAAAAACCAAAATGCAAAGTAAACAACAGTACGAATTAAAAAGAAATTTACATTTAAGTATGATGATTTGGATTTCAAGATCGGGTCCGTTTCAACTGCTTCCTGATGAGTCCAGTGGAAAAGATCATGCATATTTAAAAATAACGGAACGACAAATAACGGAAGGAAAATAATAATGTAAGAAAGAAATTCACTTATTCGCCGGTAAGGTGTACTCCAGGTAGCGCCGCCAATATATTCAAGAGCTACAAGGAATAATGATCCGACTCCAATGCTCATCAGGAACATAAAAATTATAAGCAGGTTAAAAGAGCTTCTTGTACTATCAATAAAAAAAGCAGCCACAGATAAAACCAATCCAACTAAAAAAATAGTCCAGCCACTTTTACTAAGGCTTAATGGAAGTTCTTTTTGTTTATAGTTAAAAACTTTTTCAGATGAACTCATTGTAAATCTGTCTCCCTGGCATTTTGAGATCTTTGAAGAGCTCTTATATATAAAATTACTTGCCATCTTTCTTCTGCCGTTAGCTGGCTTGCATAGGAAGGCATGACGTTTTGCCCTGCAGTTATTACATGAAAGATATCTCCATCCTTCCAATTTCTAACCTTTTCAGATTGCAAGCTTGGCGGTGCGGGGAATTGTCCGCGTAACCTGCTATCACCTTTACCAAAATAACCGTGGCAGGGGCTGCAGAAAGTATTATATTTTTTCTGTCCTTTTTCAAGATTTGATTTTGAAGGTAACAGACTATTAATCATATTTACCGAGGCTTCAGCTTGATTGTTTGTATAAAGGTAAGGTAAATTTCCTCTTGAGACTGTACCTTCAACAGGTTGCCTCATACCAAACCCGTCACCAAAGAATGTACTTTCCTGCTGCCCTTTCATTTTAGATTGATGAACCATCCAATTGAAAGGCTCCATATATAAAAGCTTATTATAAATAAAATACACCGCTACGCTGTTTAAAACAGCCACTATTATAAGAAACATTACAAACTTTGGTTCAAAAACTTTATGCTTTATGTTTACTTCTTCGTCATCATAATAAACTGAAGTGACCTTTTCAGCTTTCAAAGTATTTAGAAAATGTTTTACCTGTTCTTCATTAAATAACGGGTCATCTGCCTGGATGCTTATTCCATACTTATCAACTGAAACAGATTTCATATAATCCGTATCGTGAAGCGGATGAGAAATGTTCGGCAGTTTGAAAAAGAAAAAGAGCATTGCCACAACTGTAGCAATTGAAGCTGAAAGAACAGTTACTTCAAATGTAATAGGAATAAAAGCAGGAAGAGAAAAGAACGGTTTGCCTCCAACTACAATCGGATATTCAAATATTGCAATCCAGGACATTGCAAGAACAGCAAATAAAACACCACCAAGCCCAATAAACAATGCAACGTAACCAAGTTTTGAAGGAGGAATTCTCATTGCATTGGAAAGCCCATGAACCGGGTAAGGAGTATTTATATCATATTTTTTGTAACCTGCTTTCGCCGTCTGTTCCGCAGCATTAATAATGTCATCCGGATTATTGAAGAGTCCTGTAACAGAGTATAATATTTTATCAGTCATGCTTAACTCCATTATGATGCGGCTGGGCGCCATCTAAAACGGCTTTTACTTCTGCGATAGATACAACCGGCAAACCTTTTATGAATAATAAAATCCATGTGAAGAAGAAACCGAAGCTGCCGGCTAAAAGTCCAAGATCAACTAACGTAGGCGTAAAGTAATGCCAGGATGAAGGCAGGTAATCTCTTGATAAAGTTGAAACTACAATTACAAATCTTTCAAACCACATTCCAACATTAACAAGAATGCCAAGCACAAACATTGCGGGAATAGATCTTCTGATTTTCTTTATCCAGAATAGCTGCGGAAAAATTACGTTACAGGAAATCATTATCCAGTATGCCCAGGCATACGGTCCAAATGCCCTGTTCACAAATACAAATTGTTCAACAGGATTACCACTGTACCACGCCATAAAGAATTCCATTCCATAAGCATAACCAACCATTGAACCGGTAAGAATGATTACCTTGTTCATTTTCTCGAGAGTATCGATAGTGATAATATGTTCAAAGTTAAAAATCTTTCTAACAAAGATGAGTACGTTTTGTACCATCGCAAAACCTGAGAACACTGCACCTGCTACAAAGTATGGGGGGAAAATTGTAGCATGCCATCCCGGTAAAACTGATGTAGCAAAATCAAAACTAACAATTGTATGAACCGATAAAACAAGCGGAGTTGCAAAACCGGCAAGAATCAGATAAACCATTTCATAATGATGCCAGTGCCTGTTTGAATGCCGCCATCCCAAACTAAATACAGAATAAATAAATTTTTTTATTTTGCCTGTTGCTCTGTCTCTAAGTGTTGCTAAATCAGGAATCAGTCCAATGTACCAGAATATAAGCGACACGGTAAAGTAAGTTGAAACGGCAAACACATCCCACAATAACGGAGAAATAAAATTAACCCAGATTCCATGCTGGTTTGGATAAGGTAACAAGTAAGTAGCAAGCCATGGCCTGCCTACGTGAATTAAAGGAAAGATACCCGCAGTCATCACTGCAAAGATTGTCATTCCTTCTGCAAACCTTGCAATACCAGTTCTCCACTTCTGCCTGAACAAGAATAATATTGCAGAGATTAACGTACCAGCGTGACCAATTCCAACCCAGAAAACAAAGTTAGTAATGTCAAAACCCCAGCCAACCGGCTGATTGTTTCCCCACATACCGATTCCATTCAAGAAAGTAATCAACAGGCAGAATGCGCCAATACCTAACAAAGTTAATGTTATTGATAAAGCGATGTAATATTTTCTGTCTACTTTCTTTTCAATAGGAGCAATAATAGTCTCATTGATAGACCTGAGAGAAGGTTTACCTTCAACGACAGACAATTCTCTTGAGTAATCTATCATAACTATGCTTCCTCCGAATAGGTATTTCTGAGTTTTGCGATGTAGGTAACGTTTGGTCTTGTGTTTATCTCCTGTAATACATGATAGCCCAATTCGTGCTCCCTGTATTTTGAAATTTCCGAATGCGGATCATTAACATCACCAAACACAATTGCCTCCGCAGGGCATGCAACCTGGCAGGCAGTCTTAACGTCATTTCCGTTTAATGGTCCTCCTTCTTCAATTGCATGTTGTCGTGCTTCCATAATTCTTTGTATACAGAATGTACATTTCTCCATTAC
>CAZIDB010000082.1:17138-18711 GCA_964537965.1 uncultured Melioribacter sp.
TTTCCTTTCTCCTCAAAAAGGAAGGAAGGATTTTTTCTGTATTCAGCAAGAGTGCCTTCTTTTATAATCTTACGCTCAAGATGAAGGTCTTTGAGAAAAGTGTCATCAAGAGAATGCTTCTCCTGTGTTGATACAAGTTTATGAGAATCACCCGTTTTTGTAATGCGAACATCCGTATAAATCCATTTTGATATTGAAGGCTGCTTTGCAATCAGGACATTTGCATTTACACCAACTTCTTCACCAACTTCACCTGCCTTAGTTCTTCCGTAACCTAGTTCAATTGATATTAAATCATCAGCCAAACCCGGCTGAATTGAAACCGGAATTTTTATAGTCCTGTTTTCAACCGACACTTCGATAATATCATTTTCAGCTAAAGAATATTTTTTTGCAGTTGAAGGTGAAATGGAAGCATAATTATCCCAAACAATTTTTGAAACCGGATGAGGAAGTTCCTGCAACCAGCCATTGTTAGCATATCGTCCGTCATTTATTGAATGAGCCGGTTTCAATATCAGGCTTAACGAGTTTTTATTTTCCGTTAGCCTAATTGCATTAACCGACTGCTGATTAAAAGTAAATGTTTTAGGTGTTGAACCTGAAGTAATCACACCGGCTTCAAGTAATGCATACCAAAAAGTTTTAAAATCCATTGGAAGATTTAATGCAGGGAATAAATTCTTTTCCCAGTTATCCATTAAATATTTATGGTACAAATCTTCTTTATAATTATTTTTACTTCCCGAAATCCATGTTAGCAGCACAGCCTCTTTTTGCCTTGTACCGTAAAGTGGAGAGATTACCGGCTGCTGAAAACTGAACACTCCGCTTCTTACATTAAAATCATTCCAGCTTTCATAATCATGATTTACCGGAATAACATATTTGCTTTTGACTGAGGTCTCATTTTCACTTTCTACAAGACTTACAACAAGATCAGCTTTGGTTAATGCTTTTTCATAACCAAATCCTTTTGCAAAATGATAAACAGGATTGGTATCAAAATGAATTACTACTCCAACCTTGCCTGCGTTCAGGTTGTTTACCAAATTTTCAATATCACTATTTCCGGAAAGTGGCAGGTAACTAACAATACTTTGGTTTGTATCATAAAGTTTTGAATTGCCGAGAATTTCATTTAAATAATTAACTACTAAATGGACTTCTTCAGGTAACCTATCACCGGCATAAACAATCCCTGCTCCCCTGTTCTTAATCAAATCATTTACGAGGTAAGTTACAGCTTCACCTGACAAACTATTTCTCTTAACAAAATCATTCAGATCATATTTCTCAGCAACCGTGATGTTCTGACCAATCTTTTTACCGACTTCATTAAGGAGTGACAAAACAAATTCAAGTTGCATTTCAGGTTTAACTTTTATCCTGTAATCGGAAGTCATTCCTGTTAAGGACATATCTCCTTCAACAGAATACAGTCTAACAAAGCTTTTACTCTTCATTATGTCGCGTTTTTCTGAGAAATGTCTGATGTTTTCAACTGTGTTTCCTTCATTGCCAAGGAAATCAGATTCAAGCGCAACAATTATTTTTGCATCACTCCATTTTA
>CAZIDB010000083.1:0-8189 GCA_964537965.1 uncultured Melioribacter sp.
AATCTGTTTTGCAAAATACATTACATTAGTTTAAATTAAAATATGAATCATAAAAAAAATCAGGAGGAAATTTGCGAGTTTTAGTAACCGGGGGAGCCGGATATATTGGTTCTCATGTAGTAAAAATGCTTTTAGAACAAAACTATGACGTTGTTGTAATTGATGATTTATCGAGAGGACATAAAGAGGCTGTTCCGACCGGAGTTAAGTTTGAACAAATAAGTTTATTAAATTATAATAAGCTTCAATCTGCTGTTGATAGCTTAAATGTTGATGCTGCTATCCATTTTGCCGCATTTGCATACGTTGGCGAATCGGTTGAAAACCCCGGGCTGTATTACGAAAATAATGTTGCCGGAAGTTTAAATCTTATTAAAGCTTTACAATTAAGCGGTGTTAAAAAAATTGTTTTTTCGTCTACGTGTTCGTTGTATGGTAACCCGGAAATTATACCTATATCAGAAAAGGAAAGTATTAAGCCGATTAATCCTTATGCGAAAACTAAATTTATGATTGAACAGGTCCTGAATGATTTTGATTCTACCTTTGGAATTAAGTATGCCGCTTTAAGATATTTCAATGCTGCCGGTGCTGATTTTAAAGCTGAGATTGGAGAAAGTCATGATCCTGAACCGCATCTGATTCCAATTGTATTACAGGCTGCATTGGGTAAAAGAGAAAAGGTTACTATTTACGGAGATGATTATCCTACGGCCGATGGGACTTGCGTAAGAGATTATATTCATGTTTATGACCTTGCCGATGCACATATAAAAGCGCTGGAATATTTGAATGAAAAAAATAAATCTCTGATTGTAAATCTTGGTACCGGGCAAGGATATTCTGTTAAAGAATTAATTGACAGTGCAATAGAAATAACCGGTAAGAAAATTAAATCTGTAATTGGTGAAAGAAGAGCGGGTGATCCTGCAGTTCTCGTGGCAGATAATAAAAAAGCAAGAGAAGTCCTTGGATGGAATCCAAAGTATGGATTGAATGAAATCATTTCGAGTGCTTGGGAATGGCATAAAAACCAGAAGTATTGATAATGATTATTGCTTGTTGAATAATGCAGGTATTACATAAATATGTTTTACTCGCATTTTATTTTAAACTGTGAACATCTGTTGAATCTGTGTTATCTGTGTTCAGTCATTCTTAATGCGCTATTCTCTTCAATTTTCTCAGCCAAATTTATAAACCTCAACCAAAGGTTGATAAATCTGGCTTAGGCTGATCCACCTTTGGCGGGCATTTTTCAGTTGTATTACTTATCTTTATTCGCAAAAAATGGAAGTAATATGAAAGGAATAGTTTTAGCCGGCGGTGCTGGTTCCCGTCTTTATCCCATCACTAAGGTTTACAGCAAACAGTTAACTGTTATTTATGATAAACCATTAATTTATTATCCGCTTTCAATATTAATGCTTGGTGGAATAAAAGATATTTTAATCATTTCCAATAAAGAAACAATTCCTTTCTACAAGCAGCTCTTTAATGATGGAAAGCAAATCGGAATGAATATTAATTATGCTGTACAGGATGCACCAAACGGAATTGCCGAAGCGTTTATTATTGGAGATAAGTTTATCGGGAATGATAATGTTACCTTGGTTTTAGGTGATAACATTTTTTACGGGAAACTCGATTTCTTTTATAAAGCGCTTGAACATAAAGACGGTGCTACTGTTTTTGGTTACCAGGTGAATGATCCTGAACGCTATGGTGTTGTTGAATTTGATGAGAATGGATTGGCTATCTCGCTTGAAGAAAAACCTAAAATGCCCAAATCAAATTATGCTGTGCCGGGTTTGTATGTTTATGATAATAATGTTATTGAAATTTCTAAAAATCTGAAACCATCTGCACGTGGCGAACTTGAAATTACCGATGTGAACATTAAATACCTTGAAATGAAAAAATTAAGAGTCGAGAAAATTGGTCGAGGTGTTGCCTGGCTAGATACCGGTACACCTGAAGCATTGTTGCAGGCTTCAAATTTCTTTGGAGTAATTGAAAGCAGACAGGGATTAAAAGTGGCTTGTCTTGAAGAGATAGCTTTTAACCAGGAGTTTATTACAAAGGCTGAGTTTGAAAAACTTGTTGATTCAGTTCCGAAATCACTTTATAAAGAATATCTTACGAAAGTGCTTAGAGATGTGTAAGCCGAATCTGCTCTAACAGGCCCCGGCTTAAAAACTAATTAGTTACTTTGCAAAAAAAAACTATGAAAAAATTCTAATATGAAAATTATTGACTCTGAAATTGATGCTGTAAAATTTATTTACCCTGATATATTTCCCGATGAACGGGGTTTCTTTCTGGAATCCTATAATAAAAAACGATATGAGGAAGCAGGTCTGAACGTAAACTTTGTTCAGGATAATTTTTCAAAATCCCTTAAAGGAACAGTAAGAGGATTGCATTACCAGGTTGGAGAAAATGCTCAAGGTAAATTATGTTTTGTTATCCTTGGTAAAGTACTGGATGTAGCGGTTGATATAAGATTTGGTTCACCTACTTTTGGCAAATATGTTTCTGTTGAACTTACAGAAGAAAGGAAAAACCAGATTTGGTTACCACCCGGTTTTGCTCATGGCTTTTCAGTTCTCTCCGATGAAGCAATATTTTGTTATAAGTGTACAGGATTTTACAGTAAGAAAGATGAAAGAGCAATAATCTACAACGATCCGGAGCTTAACATAGATTGGAAAGTTGATAATCCAATTATCTCTGCAAAAGATCTTTCAGCAAAAAGATTCAGGGAAATAGAAAAAGATTTTTTCCTTTAGCAAAGTAACTTTTTGTAAAACTCCTCGTACTGCGGAACGATAATATCTTTCTCAAAAACATTTACAGCACGGTTTCTTGCGTTCATCGAAAATTCTTTGTACTTCTTTTCATTGGTAAGCAGTTCTATTGAGTATTTTGCCATCCTGTCAACGTCAAGAATTTCCGCAATATAACCGGTTACATTGTGAAGATTTAATTCGGGTAAGCCGCCCACGCTTGAACTTATTACAGGCAACCCGCAGGACATTGCTTCCAAAGCCGCCAAACCAAAGCTTTCTGATTGCGAAGGCATAAGAAATAAATCCGATGCCCCCAAAATTTCCGGTAGTCCATCCTGCTTACCAAGGAAATAAACTTCTTTCTGAAGATTTAACTCTCTAGTAAGTCTTTCGCAATCAGACCTGTCCGGGCCATCACCAATTAGGATAAGCCTGGAAGGGATTTCTTTATGTACTTTATTAAAAATATAAATTACATCCTGAACCCGTTTTACCGGGCGGAAATTTGAAGTATGAATTAAAATCTTTTCATTGTTGGGAGCAATCTTATTCCTGAAGTTATCATCCTCTCTCGGTTTGTATAGTTTGGAATCAATAAAATTATTTATCACTGCTATATCTTTTTCGATATTGTAATTTGTTATTGTTTTTTCTTTCAGGAATCTTGATACGGCAGTTACTCCGCAGCTTTCTTCAATACTGAATTTAACTAATGGCTGAAATGAAGGTTCTAATCCAACAAGCGTTATATCGGTTCCGTGTAATGTGGTAACAATCTTCAGGTCACCATTTGTTTTACGGATTATTTGTTTTGCCAGGTACCCGCTTATTGCATGAGGAATTGCATAGTGGACATGAATAAGATCCAGTTTTTCATAACGGATTACTTCAACCATTTTGCTTGTTAATGCCAATGAGTATAGTTGAAATTCAAACAGAGGATAATTGCTCATTTCAACTTCATGGAAATAAATATTAGGAATGAAGTTGGATAGCCGGTGAGGCATTGCATAACTTATAAAGTGAATCTCGTGGCCCTTGGATGCTAATTCTTTACCTAATTCTGTGGCAACTACACCGCTACCGCCATAAGTTGGATAACAGGTTATTCCTATTTTCATTTTTACTCTTGATTAGTGTTTTTAAGATGCGCCGATTAATATAGCTTATTTATGACTTATAATCACAAAAGAAACCCCAAAGTTCACTAAATTCTTAAAGTTCTTAAGGAAATTTGTGGCTTATTTTTACTGAGTATCTTTTGCAGAAAAAAATAAAGACTTTAAGGCTTGGATTGGCAGAATACGTTAAAAAATACTATATTTTATCTGTAAAAAAATAAAATTAAGGAATGAAATGGCTCATCACAAATCAGCTAAAAAAAGAATAAGAAGTACTAAAAGGAAGACTGAATATAATAAAGCTGCAACTTCCAAGATAAAAACATTAACAAAGAAAGTTTTGGCTTCGGATAACGTAAAAGAGATTGAACCGGTTTATAAGGAAGCTGTTGCTTCTTTAGATAGAAATGTATCAAAGGGACGCTTACATAAGAATACCGCCGCAAGAAAAAAAGCTGCTTTAACCAAGCATGTTAATAAACTCTCAAAAAAGACTGAAGCAACAGTAAAAGCCTAAGCTTTTTTCAATAGATTTTAATAAGCAATACCCTCTTAAGAGTATTGCTTTTTTTTATCTTTTGAATTCTCATAAAGAAGTGATAGTATCAATACCTTCAGGCATTGGTAAATAAAATTTTACAGGCAAAAGACTTCCGTCCTTTCTGAATAGCCTTTCTACTTTTTTCTTAATCAGCACACTATGCTCAATAAAAATTCCATCTTCTATTATTGATCCGAAGATATAACTTGTACCTTTAATTAAAACATCATTACCAATTTTAAGAGGATGCTCATCGCTACCGGTCATATTAACGCTTGATTCAATTCTGCTTCTGTTCCCGATAGTAATGTTTCCTTTAATAATGTCTCCCCACAGGATTTCAACTCCGTCACCAATAATTAAATTCTGGTTGTTAAAACATGAAAGATGAACATTTTCCCAGACAGTCACATCTTTTCCGAATTTAACATTGCAGTTTACAAATACATTTTTTTTAAGATCAAGATTGTAATTAAGCTTTACACCTTTACCAATATAAACACCTTTACCAATCTGGATGTCAAGCGGAATACCTTGTTTGTCCATTTCAATGATATCTTCAATTACCGTTTCATCAATAAAGAAATCATCCGGATCATGTATTTCAATTAAATCTTTCAGCTTTTCGTAAGCAAGTGAGCGGGCTACCTTTTCCATTTCCATTAAAACAGATTTATTATTAAATCCCATCAACACGTGCTGGCATTTGGGACTAACAGCTTTTACCTGGTAGCCGTTGTGGTTGAACAATGAAATCAAATCGGTTATGTAAATTTCTTTTTGAGCATTATCATTGCTTAACATAGAAATCAATTCATAAAGTTTTTCTGATTTGAAAGCATAGACACCGGAATTAAATTCATTGTTACTAATTAATTCCTGTTTCGAATAAGAGTATTGCTTTCCTTTGAATTCAACTATGTAAGGTTCATTATCTTTAATCCTGAGTATATCTTTGTGTTCGATAATTTCAATTACATTTCCTTTCTCCTTACCCGAATTATTTCCTTCAACATCTTTTGCTTTTACACGGATAATTCTTCCGTAGGTATTTAGTTCAGGGTTGCCCTCATAAATCCCCGTCAGCACCATCATATCAGAACCTGAATCAATAAACTCGTGCCTGAACATTTCCATTGTCTCTTTATCTATCAAACCCATATCACCGGGCAGTACATAAATAATACCGTTAAACCTGGATGAATCAATTTTTTCCAGAGCAACCTGAACTGCATGACCGGTGCCATTCTGTTCTTCCTGGTATGCAAAAACATTATTCTTCTTTTTGCCAATTACAGTCATTACATCTTCTGCTTTTATTCCAACTACAATAACGGTATTCAAATTATTAATGGCTTTTACGGAAGCATTATAAACTCGTTCAACCGTAGGAATTTCCCATATTTTGTGAAGCATTTTTGAACGGTGGGATTTTATCCTTTTACCATGACCGGCCGCAAGTATTATTGCAAATTCATTATAGTAGTAATTGAATTCAGAAGAAAAATTTTCCAGTGTTTGATATACTTGTCGTTCTTCAACATTTAATTCCATTAAACCCTCAGGATGTTACTTTTTTAGCTTTTTATATTATAAAATAACTTAATAATTTTTCAAAGACAATTAATGTTAAGGTGATTTGGAATACTATCAGTCAATATAAGTTAACAACATCCAGAGGAATAATAATTTCTTTAAAGATTAAAAGCGTTTACTTGTTCCGAAAACTAATCTATTCTTTTAGATGAATTTAATATATAGTATTTTTCAATTGTAAAATAAAAATCCAACTCTATACAAATTAAGGATAGAAAAATGCAAGCAAGAAAAATTTTTATCCTGTTGATAATAACTTTATTCCTATGTGAATTTTCTAATTCACAAACTTTTTTCTCTCAACCATTTGCTCATACATTTTCGATAGTAGCACGTGATACTGTCACGGGTGAAATGGGTGTTGCAGTTCAGTCGCACTGGTTTTCAGTCGGTTCCGTCGTTTCCTGGGGAGAGGCAGGAGTTGGAGTAGTAGCTACCCAGTCATTTGTTAATCCTTCATTTGGTGTAAAAGGACTTGAATTATTAAAGAAAGGATTATCTCCGCAAGAAGCGGTTGATAAACTAATTACCGAAGATAATGCGGGAGACGTAAGGCAACTTGCTATACTTGATTCAAAAGGAAGAGTTGCAACCTGGACGGGTAATAAATGTATTCCCGAAGCCGGACATATCGTTGGTGACAATTTTTCCGTACAAGCTAATCTGATGCTGAATGATAAGGTCTGGCCGGCAATGGCAAAAGCATATAAAGAAACTAATGCACCACTTGCTGAAAGAATGCTTGCTGCATTAAATGCCGCACAGGATGCCGGTGGTGATATCAGAGGTAAACAATCATCTGCTATTCTTGTTGTTAAAGGAACATCAACCGGAAAAATCTGGGAGGACAGAGTAATTGATTTACGCGTAGAGGATAATGAAGAACCATTGAAAGAAATTGAACGGATATTAAAAGTCTATAGGGCTTATGAACATATGAATGCAGGTGACCTTGCTGTTGAAAAATCCGATATGAAAAAAGCAATGGAAGAATATAACACTGCTCAAAAGATGTTTCCTGATAACGAAGAAATGCAATTCTGGACAGCAGTTACTTTAGCCAACAATGGAAGACTTGAAGAAGCACTTCCTATATTCAAATCTGTTTTTACTAAGAATAATAACTGGAAAGTTTTAACACCAAGATTAATTAAGGTTGGTCAATTAACCGTTGATGAAAAAGAATTAAATAAAATACTGGAACAGTAATATGAAGTACTTAAGTTTGCTTTTAATGATGTTGTTTGTCTTTAATCTTTCGCAGGCAAAATCAATAGTAGAAATATTAGAGCAAAGTGATAAAACTTATCTGATAAGATATGAAAATCTTGAAGTGGTTGTTCAGCCATCATTTGGCGGAAGAATTACTTCACTTAAACTTGATGGAAAAGAATTACTGATTGGTAAGGATGTTCATCCTTCAAGCAATGGCTCAACATTTTGGCCAAGCCCGCAAATAATTTGGGATTGGCCTCCTCCGGTAACACTTGATTCTTCTCCGTACAAAGCTAAAATTAAAAAGGGAAAACTAATTCTTACAAGCGATGTTGATACTGCCCTTGGAATGCAGTTTCATAAAGAGATTTCAATTGGCGAAAAAACTAAATCTGTAAAGATTGAATATTCAATCAAAAATACTTCACGGGAAAATAAGAAAGTTGCTGCATGGGAAATTACAAGAATGCCAAAAGGCGGATTAGCTTTTTTCCCAAAAGGATTAATTGAACCGAAAGTAAAACGGTTTGATCCCATTCCTTATGAAGAGAAAGACAATATCCTTTGGTATAAGAATGATGAAACAGAGAAGATGACAAACCATAAATTAAGTGTTGCAGATGGCAGTGAAGGCTGGCAGGCTTATGCAGTAAATGGATTATTGTTCATAAAGAAATTTGAAGATGTTAAACCTGAAAACCAGGCTCCCGATGAAGGAGAAATTCCACTATATGTTCATCCTGAATTACCTTATGTTGAAATTGAAGCACAGGGACCATACGAAACAGTAAAACCAAATGATAAACTTAAATGGAAAATGAAATGGTATGTCCGGGAAATTCCTGCAGATATTAAATTGGAAATTGGTAATTTGGAATTGGTTAACTTTGCAAGAAGTATTATCAATAGTAATTAAATTAAATA
>CAZIDB010000083.1:8289-11504 GCA_964537965.1 uncultured Melioribacter sp.
ATTTGGAATTGGTTAACTTTGCAAGAAGTATTATCAATAGTAATTAAATTAAATAGCCCTTCTCCTTGGGAAAGGTTGGGATAGGCTAATAAAAAGGATTATTGAAATGAATATTTTAGAATTATTATCAAACGGTAAAATTCTTTTATCGGATGGAGCAATGGGAACAGAACTTCAGAAGCGTGGAATGAAATCCGGCGATTGCCCTGAAGAGTTAAATGTTACTCATCCTGAAATTATTCAGGCAATACACAAAGATTATTATGATGCAGGTTCGGATATTGTGGAAACAAACTCATTCGGTGGTAACAGGGCAAGATTAATATTCCACCATATGGAAGAAAGAGTTAAAGAACTTGCAATTGCAGCGGTAAAAAATGCAAAAGCTGTTTGTCCTGACGGTAAATTTGTTGCCGGTTCTGTTGGTCCAACTGCGCAGATATTAGAACCTCTTGGAGATTTAAGTGAAGATCTTGCATATAACTACTTTGGGGAAATATCAGAAGCATTGGCCGAAGGTGGCGTTGATCTTTTATTTGTTGAAACAATGATGTCGATTGAGGAAGCGGAGATTGCAGTAAAAGCCGCAAAAGGAAAAACAAATCTTACGGTATCTGCAACAATGACGTTTGAGGCAGGCGCCGCAGGATTAAGAACTATGTGGGGAGTTGATGTTCAAACAGCAGTTACAAGATTAACAGATGCCGGAGCTGATATCATTGGTTCCAATTGCGGTAAAGGTTTTGATGAGATGATTGAAGTAGTTAAAGAAATGAGACCATTAACAAAACTACCGATACTTGCCCAGGCAAATGCAGGTTTACCGGAAATTATTGATGGAATAAATATTTATAAAGAAACTCCGGAAATAATTTCTTCAAAAGCAAAAAAACTTTTAGGGCTTGGAGTAAATATTATTGGCGGATGCTGTGGAACAGGTCCGGATCATATTAGAGAATTAAGAAAATTAATTGATGGGATGTAATACTTTATTAGAGATTTAATATTCCGAAAGCTTCTGAATGATCTGTATGAAGATCAAGAAAAGTGAAATTCATTTTTTGTTTTTTACAAATTGTTTCGAAAAGATTTTTACTTCTTGAATCCGAAGTAACAAAGAACTGAATTTGTGATTCTACTTCAGCCTGAGAAAATAATTTAGCATCATTAATAATAATAGAGCGTTCAGGAATGTTTATTAAACCATCAGATCGGGCATCATAAAGAATTTTCGCCAATTTCCCCGCTTCTTTGGCATGGTTAGTATTAAAAGGAATAACAAGAAGATTTTTTAATGGCAGTTGATCAATGGAGCCTCTTACGCAGAATTCAGCGATGCTGATTGTGGATATATACAGATTGAAGTTTTTTAATAGAAAATATTGGTAATAATTATCAGCATTTTTGAAAAGAGTATCTTTCTCATTTAGAAACCTGAGGAAAAAACTTGTATCAAGTAATACTCCTAATTCAGGCATTGTAACCCCGAATATCATTCATCCAATCATCTGGATTGATTTTGGTCAACCATTTCATTGCTTTTGCTCTAAGACTCTGAATATACTTTTCGCTATATATTTTATTGTAATCTAATAACTCGAGGAAAACTAAACTTGATTTATCAATTTCACCGGTATCAGAATTTTGCTTCCCCTTAGCTCTTACGCCAAAAAATTTATAAAGTATATTTTCCTCTGCATTTGCTAAAAATTCTTGGGGAGTCTGAATAATAAGAGTTCCATATTCGCTTGATGATAGATGTATATTAACCTTTTCTTTACCGCCAGCATTAGTTATTCGGCCATAGAAATAGAATTCAGCATCTACCCAATTTTCTTTTGTTCTATATAGAAAGGTATTTTTATCAATTTTTAGTGTTGATGAATTAGGCAAAGAACTTGTTAATTCAAAAGAATAATCTTTCTTAACTGCGATATCCTGAAAAATTTCGATTGCTTTAGCACTATTCAATTCAAGAAAGTCTATATTCTGAGACGTATAAATTTGTCCCAAGACAGCAGAAAAACCAAGAACAATTTGTAAATTTGTCTTAAAAATATTTCTTACCGAACCTTCTTCAATATGATAACTAATAAGCGGACGTTCTTTACATTCTCCTGGAAATAAAAGTTTTTCAGTTTGCACAACAATTTCAACCAGTTCTCTGATATCAAAATTATCCGGAGATAATTCTACGTTTCCATTGAAGCCTTTTATTTTTATTTCTATATAACTACTGTTTTCCATAAATTCTTGATGCTTTGCTTTTGCAAATAAAATATAATTATTTTATTAATAATTTCCTTTAGTCATATTAATGATCCTACCGTAAAAACAAAAAAGGCATCCCGTAATTGAGATGCCTTTTGTTTTGTAGGGAAATAAAATCAGTTTATTTCCATCTCGCTTTCGCGTTTGCTTTGCCATACAGCCCAGGCAATTGCAACAATACAGATTATCGCAGCAATTATTCCTGAAATGCCAGGCAAGAATGAACCACTTTTAGGATCAATTGAACCAGAGCTAAGAATTAGTCCAAGAGTAAGCAAACTAACCATGTTCATAACTTTAATAAGAGGATTAACAGCCGGACCGGCAGTATCTTTTAATGGATCACCAACAGTATCGCCTGTAACAGCAGCTTTGTGAGCTTCTGAACCTTTACCACCATAAATGCCATCTTCAATCATTTTCTTTGCATTATCCCATGCACCACCGGCATTAGACATAAATACTGCAAGTAACTGACCGACTAAAATCATACCTGCAAGAAAACCACCCAAAGCATATGGTCCTAGAATAAAGCCAACTAACATCGGGGCAACAATTGCAAGCAATCCGGGACCAATTAATTCTTTCTGTGCTGAGTTTGTACAAATGTTTACTACTCTACCATAATCAGGTTTTTTAGTGCCATCCCAGATATGGGGATCGCGGAATTGTATACGGCATTCGTTAACAATGTAAGCTGCTGCTCGTCCAACTGCTCTAATCAACATACTGCTGAATAAAAATGGAACTGCACCACCAAGCAGCAATCCAATAAATACAATTGGATTAGCAACAGTTAATTTTGCTGCGTGCTCAATATATTGTCCAATTGACATTTGATTTATCTTATCTTCACTTCCAACTGCAATTACTGCAATGAATGATGAGAATAAAGATACGGCAGCAATTACAGCAGAACCGATTGCTATACCTTTTGTTTCTGC
>CAZIDB010000083.1:11604-18634 GCA_964537965.1 uncultured Melioribacter sp.
ATAAAGATACGGCAGCAATTACAGCAGAACCGATTGCTATACCTTTTGTTTCTGCTTTGGTTGTGTTTCCAACGGCATCTAAATCGGCAAGAATTTGTCTTGCTCGTTTGTAACTGCCAGGATTTTCTTTTTCCATTTCTTTAGGATCATAACCCATTTCGCCAATGCCGTTTGCATTATCTGCAACAGGTCCAAATACGTCCATGGAAATTGTGTTTCCGGTTAATGTTAGCATACCAATACCGGTCATCGCTACTCCGTAAGCAACAAACATTGGAGGTGTTCCAAGATAAGTAAGAACTGAAAGAAGAATTGCAATAGCAATAACAATAAGTGTAGCAACAGTGCTTTCGTATCCTATTGCAAATCCTTGAATGATGTTTGTTGCATGCCCGGTCTGACAAGATTTAGCAAGACTTTTTACAGGTGCGTGACCTGTATGCGTATAGTAACTTGTAACTTTGTTTAGAGCAACCGCAAGGAAAACACCAATCAAACAGGTTATTGCAGGACGAAGATCCAAGCCCTGCATTCCAAAGTTTGCCCACCAGGGAAGATTTTCCGGATTAACAGCCCAATAACCAAGGTTAGTAAGTGCAGATAATTTTTCTGAGCCAAAATAGTTGATATCAAAATGTAAATAACCAACACCTAAAGCAAAGAAACCAGCAACACTTATTATTGATCCGATCCAGAAACCTTTGTGAACGCTTTTCAGTGCGGTATCTGAAGTATCATCAGGACCAGCTTTTACAGTATATGTAGAGATGATTGAACCAAGAACGCCAATACCTCTTACTAAAAGAGGGAAGATAACGCCTTTGTGTCCAAAGCTTGCCATACCAAGTATCATAGCCGCAACAATAGTAACTTCGTAACTTTCAAAAATATCTGCAGCCATACCGGCGCAATCACCAACGTTATCGCCAACGTTATCTGCAATTGTTGCAGCATTACGCGGGTCATCTTCAGGAATATCTTTTTCAATTTTACCAACAAGGTCAGCGCCAACGTCTGCAGCTTTTGTATAGATACCACCACCAACTCTCATGAAAAGTGCAAGCAGTGTACCGCCAAAACCAAATCCTAAAAGAGCTTCATAAGCCATATCGCCAAAGATCAAAAAGATCATTGTACCACCAAGTAAGCCTAATCCATCAGTTAACATACCAGTAACTGTACCGGTACGGTAACCTAACTGCATTGCTTCGCCATAGCTCTTTCTTGCAGCAGCGGCAACACGAAGATTTCCGGTTGTTGCCAGGCGCATTCCAACAAATCCAACCAACCAGCTAAATATAGAGCCAACAAGAAAGGCTCCGGAACGCCCCCATTGGAAAGCGCTTTCTCCGCCAGTGTAAGTTACAAAGAGAAGTACTGTAATTATTATAATTAGTGGGCCAATTCTTTTAAATTGAGCTTTAAGATATGCATTTGAACCTTCTCTAACGGCATCTGCAATCTCTTTCATTTTTGATGTACCGCTATCTGCTTTATAAACTTGTTTTACAAGCATAAGGGCATACAACAACCCTGCAATTGCAATTCCTAATACAGAAAGGAGGCTTGTAATTTCCATTGGTGTGTATTTAGGATCGGAAAATAATGCAAAGGGTGAAAAATGACTAGCTTCGCCAGCGGCTTCACCAGTCGGCATCCAGATATAACCGGCAGCAAAAAAGAGCAACATAAAAAGTAAATAATTGCGCCGGGCTTTTTTGGAAGTTGATAAAAGTCGTTTAAATCGTTTCATCGTACTTTTCCCATAGATTCATAGTTATGCAAAGAAAATTTATTTCATTGCTTGTTAAGTAATAAGTTGATTAATGAGATTTAAGAAATCAAGCTTTCAGAAGCAGAACGCCACCATTTTGAATATTCAACTTCAAGCTCGCGTCTTTCCGGGAATTTATAAAATTTTAATCCCGATTGATCGCCAAGGAAGAAGCCACGTCTGATTGTTCTGAAGAATGCTCTGAAACTTGGTGTTCTTGTTACAGTCTTTGTTTGTTTACCACTATGCGTCTTCAATTCATTGATGCAATCAACAATATGTTGAGGGTCCTGGTATGGTAAATATCCTTTTAGTTTACCGCTATCTTCTCTGTCTAAAAGCATATCAACAAAGAATATTTTTGGTACACTAACAGGATTTGAATTGTTTGTCATGAATTTAGTAAATTCAGCAGGAGCTAATGCAGATACAACCTGCGGAGCAACAGGGCATAATTCCTGGTACAAATTTGGCCCGCTTTCTTCGGCAGAAAGATCATAGTTAACAGGATTTAATTCCAGAACTCTACCGTCTGCAGTAACGCAGTATAGTTTTCCAAAAGCTGCCAGGTCAATATGTTCCATAACGCGGTAAATGCTTATATATTTACTGCGTTTTGGGCTTCCATCAGGATGAGGAGTGCATCTTTTATCAATATCATTTAAGCGGAAGTAATCGCTGGCTAAATTCGGATCAATTTCAAAGAATAAAACGTTTCCGCGTGTATTCTTTTGTGTTCCAACAGCCATATAAATTCCAAATGCTTCGGGTTCAAGATGAGAAGCTACAAGAGCTTCAAAGCGGTAGCATAGCATGTAATAATGTATTTTCATTTCTAATCTCCTTGTATAAAAAATGTCGGAAATTTGACAAATTTCGCACAAAAATTTGTTAGAATTAATTAATGTCGGATGTAAATGTATGATTTTAAGGAATGATTTCCAAAGAACCGGAATTAGTAATTAAAAATTGGTGAAACTAAATTCAATTTGAAAAAATTTATTTCAAACAACTTGCAGATAAAAACCTTTTCAGATTTTCATTATTTGTAAGCACATCATTATGTCCCAGTTTTGAGTGGATGAAAATAAGTTTATTCTCTTTCAATTCCGAATCGGAAATTTCATCTTCTTCTTTTAACAGAAAAGGAATTTGCCATCCTTTAAGATCATCCATCAACGAATAGCTGTCTTCTTTTGTCCCGCCATTATCTGTAAAGATATTTATGAATTTTCCATTGTAGTTTGTGAACCAATGTGCGTATTTCTCCAGCTCAGCATATAGTGCATCAAATAAAAATACTTCTTTAATATTAGCTGTCAGTCCGCCACGCATAAGTATAAATGAAATTACCCTGTAAGCACCGCTATGCCCTGAGAGTATCAAGTCACCAATTTTATCTGATGAAATCTTTTCTCGTTTAATAAGTTCTGCAAGAATATCTTTCATCATATTATTGAAACCGTTTTCGTCTTCAAGTTTCCCACCATAAGAATCAGGTGCATTCTTAGGACCCTCAGGAAAAATAAGTATCGCGTTTTTATTACTGCCGGAAAATTGTTCTAAGATTTTAAATTTACTGCAGGCTGTATCAATATTATTGTACCATCCATGAAAATAAATTACGAAGTCAGTTTTTTCTGACTCCGTAAAATTTTTAGGAATGAAAACCATTACAGTACTATCAGAATAATGTGCATCTGCGGGATAGAACTTATCAGAATATGTATGTCCGTTAGCTCTGGCATTATGAGGGAACGGCGCAGAACTTAATTCAAGTTTAATTACATTACCTAATGATTGATCAATTTGGCAGATTCCATTAAAGAATAGACCAAGCAATAATAACAATATTAAGTTTTTCATTCCCATTCCAACAGCTTTTTATTGATTTTATTTTTCACCGGACATATCCAGATTATCCTGCCATAAGTATTTTCTTGTTTCTGCAACAAGTACTCCGCTTAAAGCAATGAGTGAAATTAAATTTGGAATAGCCATAAGTCCATTTGCGATATCTGCAAACGACCAGACAATTGGCAGAGTAAGAACGGAGCCGACCATTACCATAATTACCCAAAGCCAACGATATGGTATGATAATTTTAGAACCAAAAAGATATTCTGCGGCTTTCTCACCGTAATAAGACCATCCAAGTATAGTCGAAAATACAAATGTTAATAGTCCAATAGTTAGAACAATTGGACCAACAATAGGAATATCTGTAAAAGCTTGTTTAGTTAAAGAAGCTCCAGTAAAACCACGTGTCCAATCACCTGAATTTACAAGTACCAATCCGGTCATCGCACATACAACAACAGTATCCCAGAATGTACCGGTTGATGAAACCAATGCCTGTCTTATTGGATTTTTTGTTTGAGCTGCTGCGGCAACAATTGGTGCGCTTCCCAAACCGGATTCATTTGAAAATAAACCTCTGGAAACACCGTAGCGAAGTGCTTCTTTAAATGTTGCACCTAAAAAACCACCAACAACAGCGTGACCGGAAAAAGCGCTTGTAAAAATTAAACTTATTGATGAAGGGATTGTTGCATAATTAATTACTAAAATTATCAAACATCCCAGAACGTAAAAAATAGCCATAAAAGGAACGAGCATTTCACATACTTTTGCAATAGATTTTATTCCACCAATAATTACAATAGCAGTTAAAACAGTCATTAGAATTCCAGTAATCCATGGTGCAATGTCAAATGTTTCTTTTACCATAATTGAAATTGAATTTGCCTGTACCATATTACCAATACCAAAAGCAGTTACCGCAGTTAAGGCTGCAAAAACTACTCCTAACCATTTTGTGTTCATTCCTTTTTCAAGAACATACATTGGTCCACCGGCCATTAAACCATCTTTAGTTTTAACTCTATATTTTACTGATAAAAGTGCCTCTGAATATTTTGTTGCAATTCCAAAAACACCGGTTAACCACATCCATAAAACCGCACCGGGACCTCCGGCAGCTATTGCGGTTCCAACACCAACAATATTTCCTGTTCCAATAGTAGCAGCTAATGCTGTTGTTAAAGCACCAAACTGGCTTACGTCTCCTTCACCTTCCTTTGATCTTTGAAGTGATATTTTTATTGCCTTCCCAATATACTTTTGTATAAAACGTAATTTGAATGTTAAAAAAATGTGAGTTCCGAATAACAAGATCAGAAGTGGATACCCCCAGATAAGATTGCTGATATCCGTAAGAAGCTGCTCCAAGTACTCCATATATTACCTTCAATTTTATAATTGAAAAATGAAAATCAATTTAAAATTTCTGAAGCTGAAAATAATGATTTTAATTTATAAAGAACAAAAAATATTTCAGTGTTTATTTAAACAATTACAAGTTATTCGAATCAAATCAATAATAGGTTGGGGAATTTCGGGAGTATCTCCCGATATGTGAATACAATTATATGTCACACAAAAATTTTTTTTAGTGAAAATCATTTTTCTTGATGTATAATAAAAAAAATTTGCCAAGTCTATCCTTTGAGTAGAACAAAACTTTTGGAAAAAAGAATATTTTCCTGCCAAAAGGGAAAACCTCCCGAAAATTTTTATGAAATTTTCGAAAAAAGTTGTTTTTAACTTATATCCGTTAGGTAAAAGTGCTCTATTTTTTTCTTTTCAAATTAATTATGTTAGCCAAAAAAAATAATAGAGGGGGGAGAAGGAAATTAAAACCCGATGGAAATAGATTTTAATGTTGACCAACTTGTTAATCAGGTTTATGTGGTTTTTAATAATAAGTATAAACAGGCTGAGCTTAATGATATAATAGAAAGCTGTTTTAAAATCTCCTACTCATTGCTTACCTCTGCATCTTTCATCAATTTAAATTTAGCTTTATCCGAAGAAGAAAAGTTTAATTTATGTGCAAGATCAATTTCTCCGTTATTTAATTGCAGGTCAGAGAATTCTAAAATAAATCTTAATATGGAAATTCAATCCAGATTAAACAGTAATTATAATTCCAACGAATTATTCTTTGCATTGTTCGAAATAATAAAAGAAAAAACGATAAAAGAATTAAATGTTTTAAGAGAACCTTCTTATAATTATTGCTGAGTTAATCCAAGAGACATCTGGAAAATAATTTGTATATCACCTATCATTTCCACCAAAGGGGGACTCCATAAAAATTTCTATAGATTCCCGTTCTTGTTAGCTGCATTTATCTGCCTAAGCTGAAGGCTAATAAATCCGGCTGCGGCAAGTGCACGGGAATGGAATTCTGGATTTTTTAAAATCTCTCCAAAGTAATCCACTAACTTCTGACTAAAAATTGTCAGACCACTGATCCGAAAATGTAAAATTTACATTGACGTTTTGACTAATATTTTAACAACTCCTATTGACTTTAGGTTTTTGCAGTATTAAATTAACCCGTGAATGTAAACGTTTACATAATTTTTTAAAATTTATGAGCATAACAATTAAAGAGCTTGCTGCAAAAGCAAATGTATCTATAGCTACTGTTTCAAGGGCTTTGAATGATGATATCAAAGTTAAACCTGAGACAAAAGAACTTGTTGTTAATCTGGCAAAAGAGTTTAACTATAAACCCAATGTACTGGCCAGAAATTTTGTAAAGAAGAAAACATTTACTCTCGGTTTGATAATGCCGGAAGTGGTTGATGAATTCTTTACAGAAATTATCAGAGGCGTTGATTCTGTTGCTTATGCAGGTGGTTATAATGTAATGGTTGCCGGTACACATAGCGAAAGAACAATGGTAGAATCAATTATAAATTTTATGGGTAAAGGTGTTGTTGACGGGATTATCTTAATGGCTCCTTCTTTAACGGATCAGATTAAAGAATTACTTAATAACAACAGTATACCGACAGTTTTAATTAACAGCAAAGTTGAACTTGATAATTATTTCACTATTGGAATAGATAATTTTCAGGGAGCATATTCTATAGTTGATTACCTGATAAATAATCTTAATTATAAAAAGATTGCTCACATCTCAGGGCCTGATGCAAATAACGATGCTCTTCAAAGAAAAGAAGCTTATCTAAAAGCATTGGCAGATAATAATCTTGAAGTTAATGATCAATGGCTTGTAAACAGTGACTTTACAGTTAAAGGCGGTGAATATGCATGCAGAAGATTACTAAGCCTGCTTGAAAAACCGGAAATAATATTTGCATCTAATGATATGATGGCGGTTGGTTGCTATAAAGCTATCGCATCATTTGGATTGAATATACCCGAAGATATTGGCGTTGT
>CAZIDB010000084.1:0-14773 GCA_964537965.1 uncultured Melioribacter sp.
AAGCAAACAGACTTCAACATCTTCGTCCATTATTTTATGCCTGCAAATAATTCCTGAAGATTCTTTACTTATCTCAACAATAGTTTTTATCTTTTTGCCGAAATGTGTTTCCTTTTTATAAATTACTTTCAGCCTTGTTAAAACGCACGTCTTTAATATGTCAGTTGGAATAGCTTCCAAAGCCCATTCAACATATTTAATATTATTCACGTGGTCGTTAGTATCAATATCGCTTTGTCTTACAAAAAATTCCTTCTGGTTATCAATCCTGTTCACCGTCCCTATTTCGTCAAGCTTAAGTTCTGTTCTGTCTTCCATAGGAACGTTGTAATAACCGTAAAGTTCTTCAGTAATTTTTGTCGGCCGGCGGATACTTGTATCAACAAGAAACCAAATTGAATTCCCGGTTATTAATTGCTCATCATTTTTACTTCTTACATCAAATGTCCTGTAAGCATAAAATTTGGAGTAACCATGGGGTTCAGTAATAATGTTCACGCTATCCGTAAAGTGAGGATAGTTGTGAATTATGATATCCCACTTATAAACTAACCAGGCAATTTTATTCGTGTGATAATAATTCAATCCAACGCCAGCATCTTCAGAGTGAAGCAGCGCTATGTCTTCAAAATATCTTAGCAGACTTGTTATGTGAAGCCTAAGGTTTGTATCGCAATCGTAGTAATGAACAAAATATTCTCTGTTGAACTTCATGCAGGTATTATTCCGTTTATCTGTTTATATTTTTAATGCCTAAAATTACTTAGTAAATATAACAACACAAACAAAGAATTAATCTGATTATGGAAATTTCAAAAAAAACTATCAACCTATGGCTAAAACACCTGCAAAGTGAGATTGATGCAGCATATCTGTACAGAACACTTGTTGATTTAACAGAGAATGAAAAAGAAAAATCAATTTATAATCAGCTTGCTAAAATTGAAGATAAGCATATTGCAATCTGGAAGGATCAGTTAAAGAATAATAATATTTCATCAACCCGAACAAAGCCTACATCAAGAGCAAAATTTCTTGCCTGGTACTCAAACAAATTCGGCCCGGAATTATTAGCTAAACTACAATTAAGGGAAGAAGCCGGTGAAGTAAAATCTTACATGGGATTATATAGAAGTTCTTCTGTGGACTCAACAAAAGAAATCGCACTTAAATTAGCAAAAGATTCGGCTGATCATGCAAATGAACTTATGCGCACTTACGGAATAAAAGGTGAACCATGGCATAGTTCGGAATCGGGTGGATTGCTTAGAAATATTGTTTACGGATTTAATGACGGCTTAACTGCTAACTTTGGTTTAATAGCCGGAATGATTGGCGCTTCTTCTGCTCCTCATGTAATTCTTATTTCCGGTATTGCCGGAATTGTCGCGGATTCTCTTTCAATGGGCTCATCCGGATATCTTGCGGCTGTAAGTGAAAAGGAAGTTTATGACTATGAAAAACAAATGGAACTTGAAGAAATAAAAATGATGCCCGAGGTTGAAGCAGAAGAACTTGCATTAATTTATGAAGCCAAAGGAATGAATAAAACAGAAGCAAGGTTGCGCGCAAATAAAATTATAAGTGACCCCCAATTAGCGCTTGATGAAAAAGTAAAAGAAGAGCTTGGAATTATTGAAAAAGATACAAGCCCGATTAAAGAAGGCTGGATAACAGGAACAGCAACAGCAATAGGAGCTTTTATACCGGTATTCCCCTTCCTTATTTTCACCGGATCAAATGCAATCTGGATTTCATTTATAATCTCTATGGTAGCTCACTTTGCAGTCGGTGCTGCAAGAAGTTTCTTCACAGGCCGCGGAATATTCCGTAGCGGCTTTGATATGTTTGTAGTTGGATTTGGTGTTGCTGCCGCAGGATATTTCATCGGTGAACTAATAATGAAATTCTTCTAAATGAATTTTTAAATCGCCGGTGCAATTTACTTCTCAGTAAACTTCCATATCAAATGGTAGCCTTGCCCGGAATCCGACATAATTTTTTATCCTGTTCAGGTACTGGTAGTATTTATATTGTCCGCCAAGTTCTTTCTGCAACAGATCTGCTTTAACCTCTGCAGGAAAATCTTCAAGAATAGATTCAACAAGACTTTTAAGAGCAGGATATTCTACAACCGAATAACCGGAAACTTTTGCTTTAGCTGCTGCTATTTTAACTGCATCATCCAGACCGCCTAAAATATCTACAAGGCCAACATCTTTTGCCTGAACGCCAGACCATACTCTTCCCTGAGCAATTTCATTAATCTCTTCATAAGTCATCTTTCTACCAATTGATACTTTGGAAACAAAAGTCTCGTAAATCTTATCTATTCTGCTTTGTACAATTTTACTTTCATCTGCCCTGAGCGGTCTGTTTAAACTAAAATAGTCTGAGTATTTTCCGGTAGTAACCCGGTCGAACGTAATGCCTAATTTGTTATTAAAGAAACCCTGCATATTCGGAATGATTCCGAAAACGCCGATTGATCCGGTTAGTGTTGTTGGTTCAGCCACAATGGTATCTGCTCCGCAGGAAATATAATATCCGCCGGAGGCGGCAACTCTGCCCATAGAAACAATTACGGGTTTTATTTTTTTTGTTATTTCTATTTCCCGCCAAATAATATCAGATGTAGTAGGATCTCCTCCCGGTGAATCTACGCGCAGAACAATAGCCTTTACCCTGCTGTCTTCTCTTGCCTTTTTAATTGCTGCGGGAATATTCTCAATTCCAATTGTACTTTGATCGCCATAAGTATTCAGTATTTCGCCAACCGCATAAATTACGGCAATTCTTTTTGATGATGCCGGTTGTTGTTTCAGTTTTGCACCGGCATAATTTTCTAATCTTACTAATTTTACTTTGCCGTTAGATTTAATTCCTGAAATTTGTTTAAGGTAATTCAGGCACTGGTCTTTATAAATGATCGAATCAATCATTTTAAGTTTATAAGCATTTTCCGGTGATTGAACGAGTAAATTATCCGCAAACAATTTTAATGAATCAACCGAAACATCCTTAACATCAGACATTTCATTCAGCATATAAGAATAAATTGAATTGATCAGTTCGGTGTTCTGCTGCCTGTCTGCATCACTCATTTTGGTATTGGAAAATGTTTCAACCGCCGATTTATATTTTCCCGCTTTAAATATCTGCGCTTCAATTCCAAGTTTATCTAATGTGTTTTTGAAGTACATCAACTCCAAACCAAGCCCTTTAAACTCAAGGCTGCCTTCGGGAGTAATAAAAATTTTATCTGCAACAGAGGCAAAGAAATAAGCTTTTTGTGTAACGTCATCACCAAAAGCAATTATGAACTTGCCGGATTTTTTAAACTCTTTTAACTCTTTTCTTATTACATCAACAACCGTATAACCGCCGCAAATAAAATTATTCAGGTTAAGATATATCCCGCGGATGTCACTATCATACTTTGCTTTCCTTATAGTTTTAACAATCTCATTTAAACCAAGCTCCTTCCGGATTGACACAAACGGAAAGGAAGAAACGGCGTTAAAACTTTGCAACGCTCTTTCTTCAACAACATAATTCAATTTTATTTCAAGAACGCTATTAGCAGGAATATCTTCTACAGTTGTTAACTGCATGCTTGCTAAAAAGAATACAAAGAAAAAGAAAAACATTACGGAGAGTATTAAGAAGCTTACAAATACCCCGACAATTGAAGCTAAAGTATATTTTAAAAAGTCCTTCATATGAAATTCGCTTATAGTTTAAAAAGTTTAATTTATCATCCAAAGAAAAAATAACGACCGGATTATTACCGGCAAATAATACTTACTTCCGGTAAATATTACAATAAAAAGTAATAATAAAATCTTTATTCTCCCATTTTTATAATGAATTACAAATAAATCTCTGGCATAATATTCGAAAATTATTTTTTAATAATGAATTGGATAAAAGTGTAATAACGCAATCTGGTATTGACCGTATTTTAAATTGATGATGATATTGTAGTTGCTAAAAGCGTTCAGATGAATTATTTCTTATTGATTGAATTGAATTAAAAGTTTATCCCTCAAATACTCCATGACCCCTTAACCTCAAACGGAGCCATTAGTCCTTAATGGCTCTTGTTTTTTTATCCACAGTAACCAGATGCCCTGCTGAATATACATTCCTGCTTCCAGGGTATTTTATTACCCAGTATCATTCTTGGGGCTCTTAGCACTTCCCGGAAATTATTTTCTAAAAGATATCTAACAGCAGTTTCATTTTTAGCGGGTACAACAGTTGTCGCTTCAACACCAATGTGTTTTCTTTTAAGCAATTTTAAGCCTGCCGTATCATTGGTTGCTGCAATAAATCCGTTTCCAAAATCCGGCAGAAAGAAACCATCAATTTGGTTTTCAGTATTCTGATGCAGCAGACCTGAATTTAAAAACTTTCTTAACAAAGGTTTTCTATTCTCATGGCAAGTATCAAAATCTAATTTGAATATATTCTCATGGTCGGCATCAGTTATTTTTCTGATATTATTTTCATCCTTTAATGATGAATTATTTATGCCACGAAAAAAAATATATTCTGATTCGGTTTGGAATCTAAGCTTCCTGTAAACTGGTTCACCCAGAATTGTTGCAATCAGTAAAATTGTTGCACAATTCATCTTCTTGCAATGGTCAATCAGGAAAGAGGTAATTTTTGTACCAAGGCCAAGATTTCTGAAATTATTATCTACAACAATATTTCCAAGCCATGCAACATCATCATTAATAATAGCAAAGCCGCAGGCAATTAATTGATCATCCGATTCAAAACCGATAGCATGCAAGTATTTTTCATTACTATATGTTTTGTAGAATAAAGAAATATCTGAATTCCAATCCGGCGGAGTTAATTCCTTTAAATCTTCCAGATGCTTCAGATTAATCCGAACAAGTTTAAAATCGTGCATAGTATTATCCGGTATTACTCGGTTAGAAAAATACCTGTATTATCGGTTTTATTCAATCATAAATACTTTTCCACCCTTTTCCGAGTAAATAAAGTGAGGGTTGTTTATATCGTCCGGAAGATTAATACTTTTTTCGGAAGTTAAAAGATGAATTGTACCGTCTTTCATTTTAATGCCTACTTCACCATCAAGTACAAGAAGAATATGACCCTTGGTGCACCAGCTATCAGCTTCAAAGCCTGAAGAATAATCAACCATCATTAGTTTATAATTACCTATTTCAACCACCTTAGCAAATGATATTCCGTTAGAACCTGACTGGCGCAAAGGTATTATATTTTTCCAATCAATTTTGCTAAAGCCGTTCTTGTTAAATTTCATCTTTATTCCTCTCTTTACTATAATTTTGAATAAGTCGCTTCTTCGACCATTCCTCTTCCAAAATTGCATAAAGATATTGGTTGCACCATTTTCCTTTTAGCCATGAATTTTTTATGAAATGACCTTCCCGCCTCATCTCCAGTCTTTCAAACAATCTTATTGACGGTAAATTTTTACAATCTGTTACGGCAGTAATCCTATGCAGTTTTAGTTCATTAAACGAATAGTTAAATAAAAGTGTAAGCGCTTCTTTTGCTAATCCCTGTTTTTGAAAATCGGCAGACAGCGTACAATCAATTAAAGCTAAACGCGAATCAACCAATTCCGATTTAACGCCGCAATCCCCAATTATTTTGTTGATAGATTTCACTACGATTCCGAACGAAAACCATTCTCCTGTAAAATAAGGTTTATATATTCCGTAACGCGAGATAAATTCCTTTGAATCCTTTATTGAGAACGGATGCCATGTTTGATATTTTGCAACTGCAGGATTGGATCTGTAAGAATGAAAATCATCCAGATCATCAGCAATTAACTTTCTTAAAAATATTCTTTCAGATTCCAACTTAAGCATTAATTATTTCCTCCAATTTTATAATAATAAGCCTCAGAGATGAGGGGCTCTGAGGCTATAAGGAGTGTAGATATGAGCCCATTGCTTTCCTTCCTGGGTTCACACTTTATGTATAGGGATTAAAATCCAAATGAAATACCGAACACATGATTACCATCGAAATATTTTACGTCCCTGTATGCATAATCAACTTTTATCTGTACGTCTCCAAGATCATACTTTCCACCAATACCTGCAGTTAAACCATAAATAAAATCATCCTTTTCATAATCCGGAGCCATGGTATAGCCACCGCGAACGGAAATTGCATCGCTAAATGTATATTCTGCTCCCAGTTTATAATTATCACCGGCAAAGTTATTATTCTGGAAAGTTGTTGAAAACGTAAGAACATTCATATCATCAAATTTTGCATTATAGGCAACACCAAATTCAAGCGAGGACGGTAATTCAAATGAAGCCGCTTCAATTTTATAATACTGTCCCGGACGGCTTAATGATGTTGACGTAGCCTGAATATTCAAGCCTGAGCCTTCATACTTCATTTGTGGACCAATATTTTTCATTACAAGACCAAAACTTAAACCATCAATTCCACCCAGTCCTGTATACATTACACCAATGTTAAATGCAAATCCTGTTGCACTTACCAATCCAAGTTTTTCAGTGATGAGATTTGCAGTTAATCCAACAGAGATTCTATCACTTAAATTTCTTGCAAAGGATAAACCGGCGGTCAGCATCTGGGGTGTATAAGTTTGTCCTGTTCCATCAGGATGCTCGATTGTTGTTACATCAATTTCTCCGATTGCCAAAGCTTTGATACTGAGAGCGAACATTCCAACGCCTTCTACATTAGTTGATACTGCACCATAGCTAACACCAATATCTGCTATATAAGACATTTGTGAAAATGTTGCCTCAATACCATACTTTGTTCTTGATAACCCCGCAGGATTCCAGTACAACGCATCAATTCCTTTTGTGAATGAAACATTTGATCCGCCAAGTGAAATACCTTTGGGACCAGTTGGAATAAGCAGCTGTGCTGCTCCACCTGTTCCGTTCCTGTTGCCTCCGCTTGCATAAACAAGATTAACAGCTACCAGAAGGAACATTAAAATTATTGTGTATATCTTTTTCATGTTATCTCCAAACTTCTTATAATAGTTTTAGAATCTATCTAGTATTTGCTGTTCTTGAATTACAGATAGCTTCAGGATTTTTGTACCAAGTTCACCCATATCGATATAAGCTATATACAAGCCGCTACCGACAGGTAAGCCATTTTCATTTGCAAGATCCCATCTCTGGAATTGTGTTTCGCTATCTTTTCTAAGCACTTTAACCATCTCACCTGCAATGTTAAATATTCTAATTGTACTAACTTTTGGAAGATGGTTGAAAGTAACAAATCTTTGGTACTTATTAATTTCTTCCGGATTAACTCCGTAATATGGATTTGGAAAAACATTTACCTTCTGTATATCATCTTTTGCAAGGGTTGAATTATAAGTGTTTGTTGGAGCAGTAAACTTATAAACATCTGCCAAGCCATTTGGTTTTGTAGAGGTAATTCTAAAGATTGTTCCTGTTTCAGGAAGATCTGCATTATAAGGTCCCGGAGGAACTCCACCATTCCAATTAACAAGAACCATTCTAGCCATTACATACAAGTTTTCTCTGGAGCCATCATAAGTTTTGTTTATCATTTCAGTTTCAGCAGCCAAATATCCTGCTTCACCTGGAGAATTATCATCAGGGCCAAACCAGTAAAACCAATCCGTCTCAGGATCATTATCACCACCTGAAACTGAATGATCATTTTCAGTTAAATTAAATGTAGAATCACCATTATCACTTATCCAGGGAACTAATCTATAATCATCAGATGGATCGTTTGGTGTAGCAATGCCAATATTCCATAATTCAAACGGGACTTTAAAAGTCTGTCCTGTATTAAATGCTTCATAAGCCCAGCTGCCTCTTTCAGTAAATCTCATTTCAAAATCGTATGGAATTATACTCGGCCAAAGTTCTCCTGCACGAGTTGTTCTATCCAGGAATGATGCATAATCTCCTCTTGTTCCACCACCGCTAGAACCACCGTTATCACCAGTACTGATCAACCACATGGATCCATTTGTTTGTTGTGTAGCTGTTGGACGTAATGAAGGGAAACCACCCCATTCAGCAGCAGCACCTTGTGAAGGATTAAGTACACCACTTGCATTTGCAACAACTTCAAAGTTTTTAAAATCATTGCTTGGACCAAGAACCTTTACCTGCAAACCGTCAACAATGTAATAATCTAAGTCGCCGGTTTGATTAGTTTGGTTCTTTAGTTTTATTTCACCGGTGTTAACATCCGTAAGATTCCAAACCGGTATACCGCCTGTTAAAGTATCGAATGAAACCTTGTATTCATGTCCGGTTAATTTTGCCGGATCATGAATCAACACAACCACATTTCCGTCCGATAATGAACCTGAAGAAGTATGAACGATACCATGCAGAGTATCTCCATAACTTGTTTCATACCTCATACCAGGATCATCTGAATGTGGAGTTACCGTTAGAATTATCAAAGGATTTTCCAATACTTTAGGAACAGCTAACGGATCTTCATTATAAGAATATGTAGTAACAGCAAAATAATAACGGGTACCGTTTCTTAGTGCCCTGTTATTTAAATAATCCTGTTCAATTTCAATTGATCTCTGAACACCTGCATCAGTACCAAAAGCAACCGGAACTAATTCATCTTTACCGGTTCTTACATCATATTGATAATCATAGAGTACTTTTAAATCATCAATCTTATCATAAACTGCAACCAACTCACCTTCACTTTTTGCTGCAGAAGCTGAAGGCAACTGATATACATTATATCCCTGGAATTTATAACCACGTTCACTATAACTTTCACTTAAACCTGCAGTAGTAGGGTCACCCCAATTCAGAATTATTTTCTCATCCATCTCGGTAGCAGTTACAATAGGAGATTTTGCTCCACCAGGAATCTTGAAAAAATTGTTATAAGCATCCTGTGCGACTTTATCATAGTTCTTTAGTAAATCAACAGAACCTATATTATCAGTTCCAATTGCAGCAATTTGTGCCACAACAACTTCCTGTGTATCACCTGGAGCCATTGTAAACGGACCAGAAGAGCAACCAATTCTTCTATCACCAGCGTTAAGAATTTGTCCATCCAACCAACCGGTTCCGGTAACCGGATCACCAGAGCATGCGTAAGGTGTTGGTATTGCACCCTGTGATTCCGGTGTTCTAAATATTTCTCCAGATTTTCCAATCCTGCCCTGGAAGAAGTTATAGAACTGTAATGTACCTTCATAAGATACTGTTGTAGGATCAACGACTGAAGGATCACCCTTGGCAAAATAATAGAAAGCAGTCATTGGCAAATTTTTCTTATCATATAAATATGTACCTTTAAATATTGCAGTATCACCGGGTGAACTAACTACTGGCCCCTGGAAAAAGTCGAAACCAGCAGCAGGAGGTACAGTCTCTTGGTATGTTGCATCATAAGCTGTTGCATTGTAAACATAACCTAAACTTAATAAAGTATCACAACCTGCATAGTCATCATCCGCAAAACCATTATCCGGATCAGACCACATCGAAACATACATATCTGTAAACGAATCAGTTCCTTTATTAATAATTAAATATTTTCTGAATAACATATTACCAAGAGGACCAGCCTGCGAATATGCCCAGATAGTAGTCTGTTGCTCTATTCCCATAGGTTGAGAGCCATAGAGATTCATGGTTAAATCCTGATTAAGATCGTTGCAAACGAACCAAATAGTCTGGTTTGCTCCCGGAACGCCGGGAATATCAACGTTTGGATCATATACTCCGTTACCATCAACATCATTAAATGGAGCACCATCTGTGGCAGGCCATTCATTCCAGTCGGTTTCATATTGATCATATACATCTTGTTCGGAGAAACCAAGATCTCTGGCATCACCAGCAAGACTTGCAGTTTTGTAATCTGCTCTTACTCTATATATTCTATTCTTACCAAGATTCGGATCTTCAGCAACTCCGGGTGAAAGTATTTTGCCACCCTGTAATCCTGCGCTATAAGCTGATCCTCCAACTTTAACATCTCCGCCATTGATTCTTGCGCCCCAAAGAAAACCAGATTCGAAGAAACATTTTTTACCACTGCTTTTGGGGTATTCAAATCCGGATTGACTTAAATTGTTAAGATCAGAATCGCCGTTATTTCTGAAAAATGTGGAAATATTATTTATGTTCAACTTGGTCCAGTTGGGTAAACCATTTGTCTTACTAAGTTTCTTACCTTCTTTCATATGACCAAACAACAAGCAGGGTAAGAACAAAATAATTGCCGCTGTAAAAGCTATTGTTTTTATTTTTAATGTCATTTTATAAACTCCTTTTGATTTATCACAAGGGTAATATTAGTATTCTAACTTAATACCAAAACGAATCTGTCGTGGTGCTCCGTAGAAGTAAGGAACAGTAGAAAGGAACGGAGCTGCCTGATATCTTTCATAATAATCAATATTAACTGCTCTATAAATTTCCGAGTACTTATCCCTGTTCACCAATTCTCCGCTTAAGTTCGGATTACTAATATAACCGTCATCAGTTGTAGTACCTGTTCTTAAGAAAACATTCTGAACATTTTTTGTGTCAAACAGATTTATAACAAATACATAAACATTTACTTTCAACTGATCAAACAGGCTGAAGGTTTTGTCAATCCTTAAGTCAGTCTGGAATGTAGCCGGTGTTGTTGAAGAATTAAGCGCTTCAACTGGTTGCCGGCTTCTTGATTCACCTTCAAGATCAGCGCCGCCGATACCCATTGTGTAAGGATGTCCGCTTGTAAATGACATAAGTAATGAAACTCCGGCTTCACTTAACCATTTAGGCCCGTCATCAATACCAAAATGATAATCTAAATTTAAATTTCCTCTGTAAGCATTATTGTATTCAAGAGGAGAGATATATTGTGGATTGAATACAGTTACACCGTCTAATGGGGCACCTACAATACCTCTGTTTGAATTCGGAAACGAACCTGTTCCCTGAGCATCCTGGAATGATAAAGACGCATTTATTGCAATACGATTGGTTCTTCTTAAGTTGAATGAGAGTTCAATACCTTTTGTTGTTGCAAAGTCACCGTTTCTTAGAATATAATAACTTTTGAACTGAGAATTTTTACTTACATCCTGAGCATCATAAATAACCTGGTCCTTTATATCTTTGTAATATCCGGTTATATCAAATGATGCATTGCTTCCAACCTGCTGTGTAAAACCAACTTCATATTGAGTAGTCCTGGTCGGTCTGACATCAAAACCTATTGGAGCACCAATCCACAGGCCACCTCTAAGCTGGCTGGATGTTGCTGCTAATCCCTGATAAATATCAGCTAATCTTGTTTGCTGAACAAATTTTCCGAACTGGGCATGGAAAATTGTTTGTTCAGTAACAGGAAACGAGATACCAATTCTTGGACTTACACCACTATAAGAATTTGATTTTTTCAAACCTGCTTCATCAATAAAACCGGAGTTGTAATCAACAGTTACATCGGGTAACTCAGGATTAACAAAAACAAGGTTGTCAATATCTATGTAATCGAACCGAAGACCAAGATTAAGAATGATATCTTCCAGATCAATTTTATCCTGAACATAAGCAGAAGCAAATACCGGTTTCTTTGGAGCATAAATTCCACCACCATCGTACTCATTTCCTAAAACATCATAGCCATAATTATTTGGGCCGCGCTGTGTAACAATTTCTTCAATAGTCCTGGTACCTCTGTTTGCAATTATACCGGCAAGAGAAAACACTGTTTCATTGCCAAACGAGTAATTTCTGATTTTAAATTGCTGGAATTCACCACCTAACTTTATAGAGTGAATATTATTTGGCATCCATGAAAATCCACCGGATACAGTAAAGCTTTCACGTCTTGCTTTCTGATATCCTGACATAACATCTCCATAACCATTGAAGGAGAAATTATAAATATCAATTCTGTCTGGTCTGGTGTATCTTGTAGCAAAATTTGTAAATCCATATTGTGCATTTACAAGACTGTCACCATAATTCAGGAAATCATCTACTAAGTAAGGATCATAACGATGAAGTGTCTGCCGGAAATATCCGCCGGTAATTTCATAATACATTTTATCATTAAGAACGTGTGTAATTTTTACACTTCCGGTTCCATTATTCTGGTCAAGACGTTCGGTTCTTCCAACATTTAACATATTTGCAAGGTTACCGGGATTCCTGTGAGTATTGAAAGCAATATAGCCTTCGTTGTCAGAAAATGTTCCGGCGAACCTTACCTGAAATGGTTTCAGGTCCATTGTAAATGTACCGCTGTAAGTAAATGTTTGTGTAGGATTACCCTGTACTGCTCCGGCAGGATAAATAAAATTAAGCGAATCACCTGTTGTTTCATCGCCTATCATACCAATGTTAACTCCCGGGTAAGGTTGCGGATTAGCATCTGTTTGATAGTTATAATTAAACAAACCAAAAAGTTTAAATCTCTCATCTACAACGGGACCGCTTAAAGTACCAGTGAATTCATTGTAGCCATACCAGTAAGTTCCTAACCTTTTCTTTCCATCGAATGCATTACTCTTACTGCTGAATGAAATATTATCCGTAGTATATTCAACGGAAGCTCTGAAATCTTTTGTACCTGTTTTTAATTGCTGACGTATAATACCGGCATTTGCACCACCATATTCGGCAGTATAACCACCGGCCTGAACCTGAACTTCTTCTACTGCATCCTGAACAACTCTTACCGCGTTACCACCTGTAACAACATTACGGGCAGAAACACCTTCAAGGTAATAACCTACTTCATCTAATCTGCCGCCACGGATAAATACCACGTTATCCTGAAGAACAACACCGGCATTTAACGCAAAAATGTTATTCATACCTCTTACAGGAAGAGATTCAATATCATCAGCAGTTGTTACTCTAACTGCGTTAGTATTACTTTTATTTACTAATGGTTTTTGTGCTACTATTGTAACTTCAGAAGCAGTAATACCTTCCGAAGGTAGATCGAAATTTAAATCTGTAGTTAAATCGGAATAAATTCTAACGTTTGAAATAGTAACAGTCTGATAACCAATGAAAGAAGCTTTTACTTCATAAGTTCCTGCTTCAAGGTTATTTATAACATAGTCTCCATTAATATCTGCCGCAGCACCAAACGATGTACCTACAACAATTACGTTTGCACCAACAAGCGGATTTCCGGTACCTTCTTCAAGAATCTTTCCCTTAATTCTGCCGGTGGTTGCCGGGTAAATTTGTGAGGCTAATAGAAACAGGAAAATGAAAAAAGTAAAGGTTCGTCTCATACTTTCTTCTCCTTAATAATTTGGATGTATGTTGTTAATTATTACTGAAATCCAATTGGAAAATTTCTGAGACGAAATTATTGATAGGGCTCTGCTTATTCTACTGCATTAATTGAGTGATTTTATAGTGATTATTCGAACTACACCTGATATTGCTACATAATCTGGTGGGACAACATCAAAAAGTTTCATCTACTTCATGTAGTTTTTAAAAAATATTTCGGAATTAAAATTATTTTTCAATGCATATTTTTTAATAAAGTATTTTTATTTCCGTAAGCTTAATAATAATCTTTTCTTCAACTTTATTTCGAACTACTATTATTAGTCCTCTTCCCTCCGCATATTTTTTAGCAGCAAGAATTTCATTAATGTACTTCGAAGGTATATCGCTTTTAGTTATTGCATCAACCGCTCTATCACCGAATACAAAAGCAATTTTAAAGCAGTCTTCATAAACTGAGAAGAAGAACAGATTTCTTTTCTTATAAAATAATTTTAATGTCCATCCTGTTTTCTTACCATAGTATTTCCACTCTTCTTTTAGATTTTCATATTTGGCATTAAGCGTTGTCTTAATTTCTTTCCAGTATTTATAATTCATACCAAGAGCTTCTTTTAATCTCTCCTCATTAGGTTGAACTGACTTATCCATAAATAACTTCGCCATGCTATCTCCGATTATATCTAATAATTTTATCCGTTAATTTTCAGATGAACCATGTACTGAATATCAAGTGAATCCGACACTGCCGCCATTTGCATGTCCTTTTCACTAAGTCTTATTCCTTCAACCTGATATGTATAAAACGTACCAAGTAATTTTATTTTGCTGCTCCATGATGTTATTACATTTTTATCTTTCAATCCCCATTTAAAAAACGAATTTTCATCTAAGCCTGATTTCTGAATAATAATGTTTGCAACCTCCACACCTTTGGGTGAAGTTACATCAAAGAAAAGTTCGGCACCAGGAAATGAATCTACCAGCTTTAATAAAAACTCTTTTATTTCTTCTTCGTTAAAATAGACAAACACACCGGTAGAAATAAAAAGAATCTTCTTTGGACGAGAAATTACATCAAACCATTTTATATCAAGGAATGAGTTTGCAATAAATTTTCTGTTTGCAGTCTCGTATAAAAATTTTTTTCTCAGTTCAATTACATCCGGAAGATCAAGATCGTACCAAATAACATTTTGATTACTAATCCTTTCATAAGTCGTGTCTAGTCCGCAGCCAATGTTTACAATGATTCCGTTGGGATGCTTTGCGATGAATTCTTTTATTACCATGTCAAATCTTTTGCATCGTGCAACCCAGGAAACCTGGCTTATTTCTGGTACATTCTGCGTCATTATTGTAAAGTCAAAGTCTACACTCTCTAGAATTTTTACTGCCGTATTATCAACGAGCATTGGATTAGTTTTACTTGTCTCAACCGCTCTTGCCCAAACCGGCATAAATAA
>CAZIDB010000084.1:14873-18556 GCA_964537965.1 uncultured Melioribacter sp.
AAGATGAAAGGAATAAACATTTTGGTTCCTTTCATATATTCCCTGTAAGCTTCACCAAAGAATTCAATATTCTCATTCTCCTCAAACTTTGCAGTAAGAAATAAGAATAACAGAATCAATACTTCCAGCAATATTGTGAAGATTGATATATTCTTAAACATTGCTCCAAGTGATAAAAATAAAAGTGAACTGTACATTGGATGCCTGATGTATTTATAGACTCCATCTTTTACAAGGTTCGCAGTGTTTTCAAATTTAAAATTAGCAGACTCACGTTTTCTGCTTTTTGAGCCACCGATTTTTGTAAGGAAATAAAAACTGGCAGCAACATAGTAGATGGATACTATTAGCAGGAACCAGGAAATAATCTGATGAGCTGACAATGGTTGTTTAAACCAAAATGGCAGGTTTAAAAGAATAAGAATAAATGTGAATTCAAAAACAAAGAACCTGTAAAAACCATGAACTCTTTGGTTACTTAATGATTTTTTAGATATGATTAATAGGAATGCTGTTCCCAAAATAAAAACAATCAATTGGATTATCCGAAAAGTTTCCATAGTAAAACCACATTTATTTAACAAGGTGAACAATAAGAATTTTCACATCACCTGACAATAAAGCACCAAAAACTAAACTGCTATTCTAAAATTTCATCAACAAAATTTCTGCAGATAACTATTTCTCAAGTTCATTCAGAAAATCAGAAATTGCTTTATTGTTTTCTTCGGGATTATCATTCATTGTTTCATGAGCAGAATTTTTTATCACAACAAATTTTGAATCGGTAATAAGGCTATGGTAATATTTAACCGTCTCAGGTGTAGCTTCATCAAACTCACCGCACATTAAGAGTATTGGAATTTTAATTTCGCCTAAACGGTTTGTACGATCAAAATCTTTTAACACTCCGGTAACGTTAAACTCACTTGGTACTCCTGGTCCGCCGTGTAAAAGCAGCAACGGAGTTTTATCACCATTTCCATCAATACGATACCAGACTTTTCCACCGGCAACATTTATAAAACCTTCTTTGGATTTTATCTTATCTTCAGGGTAGTACAGATTATTCATAACAAAGACCAAAAGGATAATTAAATGAAAACTAATTTTTATTGATTGCATTTTACGATGAGAATTGGTTTAAAAATATTTTTTTTCTTCCGGGTAATTCCGTTATAACCATTTACATTACCGGCAGGAAAAATAGCAATATCTTTATTTAATTTGAAATGATTAAAAACTTATCCGGAGTTTTTTGTAACTGCTGATATCTATAGGTTAGATTGGTATTGTTCTTCAAAAGTGTTTACAGGGGGACATTAGGCAGGATAAGCGGCAATCCTGGTTGAATAATTAAATACAAACCCCACATAACAAATCCAATAGACAATGGAATAGTAAGATTATCATCTGCATAACCGTATGAAATGTTTTCTACAATTGCCCCGATAAATACTGCTACAAATCCAACAATGTATTCCCATAAATTGCCGGTTATTTTTGGAGCAGCTAAAACAACAATACAACCGCTAATAAAAAAAGCAGTTGTGCCCTCAAGGCTTTTGGAAAGGAATTTATGTTTGCCGAATTTCCTGCCAATCAGTGCAGCAGATGAATCGCTTATTATTAATACTGCAAACGCAGTTACAAAAAATACTTTTGGAAAAATAAGCACACAGGCAACAGCAGAAATTAAAACATAAGTTGCACCGTTAAGATTTTTCTTTTTTGTATCACGCTCATGCTCGCGAAGTAAAAATCCGAACACAATATAAAATAGCCGGGCTACAGCAGGAGAGAGATACCTTACAAGGTCAGCTACAAGAAAGAAAAGAGTTAAGGGAATCAGAATAGTTAAAGCTAATTCCCTTGTAATAAAATAATATATAACAGGAATGGAAAGCGAAGTAAGATGAATAGATTTTCTTACGACTTCATTTTTGTAATGAATTGTTCCTTTATCAATTTGCGTCATCTTTCTCTAAAGATTCTTTTGCCTTCTTTTTCTCAATAAGTTTTACAACATGATCCGGAATTTCTTCTTCCTTTTTTTCATCCGCAATGGCGCCGTTTTTCTTCATCGGCGGTAATTCTTCACCGCGGATAATCTTATCTATCTCTTCCGAATCAAGTATTTCGCGTTCAAGAAGTACAAGTGAAAGACGGTGCAGAGTATCAATATTATCGGCTAATATTGTTTCTGCTCTTTTCATACAAGTAGTAATAATATCTTTTACTTCAGAATCAATATCCTGTGCTGTCTTTTCACTATAATCTTTATGACGTGTAATTTCTCTGCCAAGGAAAATTTCTTCTTCCTTTGTACCGTAGGAAAGAGGGCCGATTTTTTCACTCATTCCCCATTCGCAAACCATTTTACGCGCTAATCCCGTTGCTCTTTCAATATCATTACCAGCACCAGTGGTAAACCTGTTGAATACCAATTTTTCTGCAGCACGACCGCCAAGAGCATAAGTTATCATTGCTTCAAGATATTCTTTGGAGTAAGTATGCTTTTCATCTACAGGAAGATACGTTGTAACTCCAAGCGCACGACCACGCGGAATAATAGTTACTTTATGAACAGGATCAGCGTCCGGAAGTTTGCGTGCAACAAGTACATGACCAATTTCATGATAACTTGTAACTTTCTTTTCTTCCTCTGAAATAATCATACTCTTTCGTTCCATTCCCATCATCACTTTGTCTTTGGCTTCTTCAAAGTCGCTCATGGCAACTGTTTTCTTGTTTCTTCTTGCTGCAAGAAGAGCGGCCTCGTTTACCATATTTGCTATATCTGCTCCTGCCAAACCAGGAGTTCCTTTTGCAAGAATTGATAAATCAACATCAGTATCAAGAGGAATTTTACGCGTATGAACTTTAAGAATTCCCTCTCTTCCTTTTACGTCAGGTCTGTCAACAACAACCTGCCTGTCGAATCTGCCGGGGCGCAATAATGCAGGATCAAGAACATCGGGACGGTTGGTAGCAGCGATAATAATTACACCGCTGTTTTGTTCAAAGCCATCCATCTCAACCAGCAATTGATTTAATGTTTGTTCACGTTCATCGTGCCCGCCGCCTAAGCCTGCTCCACGATGACGGCCAACAGCATCAATCTCATCAATGAAAATGATACAAGGAGCATTTTTCTTTCCCTGGTCAAACAAATCTCGTACACGGCTTGCACCAACACCAACAAACATTTCAACAAAGTCTGCACCGCTTATTGAGAAAAACGGTACACCTGCTTCACCTGCTACGGCACGCGCTAATAAAGTTTTACCTGTTCCCGGAGGGCCTAATAATAAAACTCCTCTTGGAATTTTACCTCCAAGTTTCTGGAATTTAGTAGGCTCTTTTAAGAACTCAATAATTTCTTCAAGCTCTAATTTTGCTTCATCAGCACCGGCAACATCTTTAAATGTAACTTTAGATGCGGCTTCAGAAATTAATTTTGCCCGGCTTTTCCCAAAATTGAAGATGCCTCTTGTTCCGCCGGAACCAGCCTGCATTCTTCTCATTATAAAAATCCAGACGGCAATAATTAAAATCCATGGCACAAAGCTTAAAAGTATGTTAAGCCATTCATTAGATTCTTTCTGGAAAGAATATTTAATTCCCTTTGCTTTCCAAAGAGCTTCCTGGTCCTTTATTAAAGGTTCAGGAAGAAATACCGT
>CAZIDB010000085.1:0-7565 GCA_964537965.1 uncultured Melioribacter sp.
GCAATATATTTCCTGTTAGGATCAGCAACATATGAATCGAGACCAAATGCATACCCGGAAGATTTTTCATCTTTGCCGGCAAAGACAATTTTAAGTGGAATCTTCCCGTTTATCGCCTTCAATTCTTTAAGTGATACTTTTCCGCTTAGTGCGGTTTCTTTTGAATAGCCGTTAAATTCACCGACCTTTTCATCATCATAAAAGATTTCAAAATTACCGTAATCGGGACCTTGTGTTAAGTATAAATCAATATTGTATTCATCCTCCAGAACTGATGGAATTTCTAAAGTAAACTCATCGCTTTCGTTTTTGCCTTCAACTTTTAGCTGATGATAATTTTTCCACTCGGCACCAAAATCAGACATATCTTCAATTTTACTTTTAAGAGATGTGCTTGTAATTTTTAGTGAGTCGGCATCAAGAGCCTTATTAGGTACGCTATTCCTCAAAGGAATTCGTAAACTTGATTTGAGCATTGCCGGAAATATTTTATGAGGTTCTTTCTGATACCAGTAAGCTGTGCTGCTGTAATCTGCAGTCTCTTCGTTTGCATGACCATGCTCAATTGTAAACTTAAGAGATTTCTTATACGGCACAACATCACCAAGATGAAAGCGGTAAACTGCAATTCGCGCAAGGGAATCATCTTTAATAATAAGACCATGATACGGAGCTGAGAACTCTCCTTTATTAAAATACCAGCCGCTGTTAAAATAATCTTCTGTTCCTGTTCCATACATAGAAGGATGTTTTTCTCCATCAACATAAACCATTTCATCGCCTTCAAGATACCATAGATTGCCATCGTAACCCTGCATGCTCATGTTCGTTCCTACAAAATGCCCTTGTCCCTCTGCATCTAATATTAAAAAATTCTCTTTCGGATTTGTTTTTACATCGCGGTGCCACCATGCATGAAAATAAGCAACATCTTTTGCCAAAGGTTTTTCAAGTTTCTGGTAATCTATATGATAATAAAAAGAATTTATGTCCCTGTCTGTTTCGTTAACTATTTCAACTTTAGCAGATTTGTTAAACGGCATTGGGAAATAAGAATAGTATCCTCCGCTTGACATACCCACGAATTGGGAAAGATATTGTTCATACTTGAAGCCGGTACCGAAGAAATCTCCAACAGGAACTTCAACTGAAGGATTCTTTTCTCCGTCCCAGTACATTCTTACTAAAATTCTTCTAAGAAAGTAAGGATCGCGCGAAGAAATTGTAAACCAGATTTGAGTGATAACTCCGGGACCTTTTACGTCTGCAATTACTGCTGCCTTTCCTTTTTTGATATTGAAGAAATCTGAATTACCTCCGGATGTATCATAACTGGAGATCTGAACAAGCTTTGAATTTTTAAGATAAGGTAATCTTGAAACAGAAAGAAGGTTGTTCAGCTCATCCTGGGCATTAAGCTGTACTGTTAATAAAACAAGCGCAGCAAATATAAATCTCGTTTTCATTCCAGCTCCTTTAATTTGGGAAGAAAATATTTCTGTTCATTTGTAAACAACTCTTATCCTTAGGCTACATCTAAATGTTATCTGACTAAAATCATTTTTCTTGTTAAGCTTTGAGTGCCCGCATCAAGTCTATAAAAATAAATTCCCGATGTTACTTCATTACCATTCTTATTTTTGCCGTTCCATAAAACTTCATATTGACCTGCAGGCTTATCATCATTAACAAGTGTTATTACTTCGTTACCAAGAATATCATATACTTTTAACAGAACATTAAGTATGGGCGTATTGCTATACGCCCCTACGGGTATAGAATATTTTATTTTGGTAGCAGGATTAAACGGATTAGGATAATTCTGCAGCAATGAAAATTGAGAAGGCTGCACATTTTTATCACCCTCAACATCAACAGTGTTACCGATAGTGAAATAAGCAAAACTATACTGATCGAATGTTGTAGCCCGTATACTTGGCTGGTTATTAACCGAGGTATAATAAATGTTCATTCCAATCTTATCTCCCTCTTTCAAAGTAATTCCTGCAAGTTCATTTTTAGGAATTGCAATTTCAATCTGAATCGGAATAGTCTTGGTCACTTTTACTCTTAAGCTGCCCTGGCTTAATACTTTTCTTCTAAAAACAGATTGATAAGTATCTTCATAATCCCACAAGCCGTCGGTTTTACCCTGCGCTTCAAAGTAAGCTCTTACCTCAGGTCCGGCATCATACGATGAACATTCGCTCATTCTGCCCTGGGTAAGATCAAATTTCATTACTGTATTGCCGCTTCCCCACCACCAGCCGTCATTCTGAAAATCAAAATAGATTTCAGGCAGTCCATAAGTTTTAAGTTTTAACCCTACATACAAGGAGTCATCATCATAACCAAGAAATAACTCCGGTGAATAATTTCCCTGCGTATACACGACGGTATCATTTGCTGAGTTCCATCCTGCATCAATCTGTCCATCAATTACGGGTTTAAATTTTGGGATGTTCATCTGCACCGGGTAGCGGGGATAAAAATCATTTCCGTCTTTAACTCCATCTCCGTCAGTATCAGCAAGATTAGGATTGCTGCCCGAAAAAGTACCGTCACAAAATTCTTTTTTATCATCCAGACCATCGTTGTCAGAATCTTTTGCTGACGAACTGCTGCCAAACCTATTTTCATCCATTGGAGCAAGTAAGTCATTATCAGGAAAGCCGTCGCCATCAGCATCAACGGCTTCATAAATTTCTCCCCATTCAGGTAAAAGATTTTCATAAGCATTAAATGTTCTGAACATCTTTGCCTGGAAATCAAATTGTTCACCGCATGCAACCGGAAATGCCAAAGGATTATCACCGTGATACATCTGCTGGTCATCGTCAATATCAGGCATTATATCATAAACCGCATCAATCGCATGCTGGCATTCGTGAACGAACACCCATGTTAATCCGTAATTAATTCCATATTCATTGCCGGGATAAACCACGCCGGTACCAACAGGCCAGTGCACCCATGAAAAACCTGTTTGTCTTGAAGGTCCCTGCAGTTCCGGCATTGTTACAACACCGTAGGAATAGTAGCCGTCTGTTGCAGTGGTAATTCTGAAGATTATATCATACTGTGTATTTATAGTGCCAAGTTCATTCAGATGTACGGCAGTCTTCTCAAAATTTGCCCAGTGAGCATTGGGATCATCAAAATTTGCTCTCTCATTTATTATGATATAGTCAAATTCCACATTAAGCTTCATTAATGAATTACGCCAGTAGAATTGCCTGCCAAGCTCAAGCATTCTTTTAATCTTTGGAATATCAGTTTCGGCAATTGTTCCTTTGTTTGTGTTAGTATAAATTACAATTGCTACACGAAGAGTTGAGTAAGTATAAAATCCCTGTCTGGAGGATAAAGTTGTTACTTCGGTTTCATCAGATGCAGCCAACTCTGTGGAATAATCCTGTTTGGCTTTTATCTTGTAGAAATACTTTTTACCGGTTTGCAGTCTTGTATCAACATAAGAAGTATCTTTGCCGGCATAACCAATCACTTCGTAGTTTCCGTCTTCCTCTCTTCTGAGTACATCATAATTTTTGACTTCTGTGTTACCAGCTGAAAATGGATTCCAGTTCAAGTGTGCATTTGTTGCTGTTGCGGTTATACTTAAACCGGTAATGTTTTTTGTATTATCCTTTACTTCTTCCGAATGTGAACTTATTACTCCCGCACTATTTGTTGCAAAAATTATGTAAGCATAATTTTCTCCGGTTAAGCCGCTGGCATCGGTAAAAGACGAAGCAGTTAAATTATCTGCAATACGTGTATAAAGATTTCTTTCCTGGCCGGTATAAACAGTATCCTGTATGGTTCTTCTATAGACCGAATATGTAACTCCATCAGTCATTGTCCAGTTTAACATTCTTGTATTAGCTAAAGTATCATAAACTATTTTTACATCCTGCGGAGTTGCGGGAAGAGATGTTTTCTTTAAATTAAGAATTGACGGAATGCGGAACCATGGAATTGCAGCAACTTTTGTCCCGTATGTAATTTGTTCATTAACTGCGTTCGAAGTAAAGATTACAAAAACACTATCGCCCGCTTTTACAGACGGCGAAACAAAATTACCAAGTTCAACATTTATAATACCATCATAGATGTTTTCCTGCTGACCTGCCAGCCATCTCGGAGCGTTTTCGATTAGTACTTTGCTCAGATCCCTGTTAAGAAAAACCATAAATGAAGTAGCAGGCGGCTGATCTTTACACTTATTTCCATCTGAATAATAGATATAATTAGTAAAGATGATTGAATCTTTACCCGTTTGAGCGGTAAGAACAACAGAAATGAAAATGATGAACGTAAATGTAACTTTTAGCTTCATAAATAATTCCGGAATTCCAGTTATTGCTGATTAAAAAATTTATCTTATAAGCACCATCTTTTTTGTAATGGTATAATTCCCCGCTTCAAGTTTATATAAATAAATACCAGAGGATACATCTTTCCCGTTGTAATTTCTTCCGTCCCACATCACCTCATATTTGCCTGGCTTTTTAACATCACTTACAAGAAGAGCAATCTCGTTACCAATAACATCGTAAACTTTAAGGGATACAAATCCTGCCGCTGCAATCTGATAATCTATCTTTGTAGCGGGATTAAAAGGATTGGGATAATTCTGGTTCAGTTCATAAATAAAATTTTTCAACTTGTTTTTATCTTCAACAACGGTAGGAGTTATTAACTTTAGCTTTATTTCATAGTTTGCTGTGTCCCTGTTGCCGTTCCAGTATTCAAGATTAAAGAATGTAGATTCCATAAATGTATATCCAACAGAACCATTATATTCAACCCGAAGAATAATCACTCCGTTTGATATTCCGTAATCGTGATCGATAAAATTATCTTTGGAATCGAAAGGGCATTTGCCGAGATTCATTCTTCCCAGGGGATCAGTCGTAAAACTTAAATCAGGAGTATTGTCAAAATATTTTCCATACCAAACACCGGTTTGCCCTGTTGCCTGGTAAATTTTTACGCCCGCGTTAGCAAGTATATTCCCGCCGTTATCTTTAACGGTAATAACATTATTCACCGGAAGGTCATTCATAAAAATCCCAATATTGCCCGGCGCATTACAATTACCCTGAACAGCACGATGCCCAGCTATTAGATTAAGCGCGGCAGCACTGTACCTATCGACATAAGTATACTGACCATTCATCAGACCGTTTATCTTTCCGTAATAAACAGCATCACCGGTAAGAGGCATGTATTGTGTTCCTACAATGAGCCTGCCGTTTTCTTTTATACCAATTGTATTTCCGATACCGTTATCGTGAACATTAAAACCATATAGGTCAATTAAATATCTTGCATGGCCAAGCTCATGAAACAAAGAACCTTCAAAGTAAAACGGATTACTATCACTTACCAGGTTATGATTTCCATAAAAAGTGCCATTGGGTGGAATACCGTCAGTTGTAAATCCCCATTGAAGATCAACTGTTCTGTCATTCAAATTGGGATTATTAGTTGGTAAACCCCCGGCGAGCGGAAGAGCGCCATCCGGAACAACAGTAATTTTATCAAGCCGGATTCTGTCAATTACTCCACCTGGACTTTCAGGGAATACTGCACCAGCAAGCATTTGATTCCATCTTTTAACATGACGCTGTGCCCAGTCACTCCAGCAATTGGAATGTATGCCTGTTAATTCCTTCTGATACTTTTTGAAATAATCATAAACGCTTTGCTCAACATAAAAGCCTACTGTAATTGCATTAGTATAAACCAGCAGTTCATTGTTTTCCTCTTCCTCTTCATAAAAATTATTGTCCGTATCAATCACAAATCTTATTGTATGCCTGTCGAAAGTCCAGTCCCATGGAAAGCTGATGTTTACGGTATCACCGGTATTTATGCTTACAAAACCGCTGTCAACTAATTTCTCATCAAGATACCATTTATATTTTACGTTAGTAAGAGTTTTAGCAAACCAGTTTTTTACATTCGCCTGCCAGTAAACTTTCTGACCGATTGCGGGCCAGCCCTGGTACTTTGGATCTTCAGCGTTCCATGTCCAGTTTATAACCGGTAGTCTGGTTATATAACTAATTGATAAATCATCTCCGGCATTTAAAACCGGCTCCTCATTAACTTCATCGGAATGAATACTAAAAATGTTTTGATCTGAAACAGCAAAGATTATGTATCCATACTTTTTATCAAACACAGCAGATGTATCAACAAAGTCTCCGGTACTAAGGTTATCAACAATTAGAGAATAGAGCATACGTTTCTTACCATAAATTGTAAGATCGTCAATCATTCTTCTGTAAACTTTATACTTTAATCCGGCAACAGTATTCCATGATATCGTTCTATAACCTGTCGCGGAATCGACTGTTAATAAAACATTCACCGGTTTTGCAGGTAGTTCAACTTTTTTTAATTTGATTGAAGTGGAAAATATCCAGGGAATTGATGGAAGCCTGCCTGCAAGAAAGCCCTGCTCGCTTTTAGATGCACACGTGAATCTGAAGTAAACACTATCGCCTATATGAATATCAGGATTGTTAAAATTTGCGAGTTCAACTCCGAATGATCCGGATTCAATATTGGGACTGCCGGTTTCATCCCAGCGCGGAGCATTTTCAATCAGGATTGAAGTCTCATCCCTGTTAAGAAAAACCATAAAGGAAACATCCGGAAGTTTATGGTCGCAGATAGTATTATCGGAATGATTTACAAAAGTACGATGATAAATTGAATCTGCTCCCTGAGGAAAGACTTTCAGATTAAGAAATAACAAGAGTGAAAGCAGAAATATGTTTTTGTTATTTGGTCTATTCATCTTCCTTTCACCTGTTTAACAGTTTGATCCGTAATTGTAATTTATGTTAATTCCTTTATTGTTATTCTTAGTCTTTCATTGGTATCAAACCCGCATATGTTTTTGCCCGAACAAAGTGTTATGATCTGATTCAATAGTTTGCAAAGTTACATTCAGCAGGAATTGGTTTGATAAGAACAGAGCATAATTCAGAAAGAACAGTATCGGCATCACTTAAAACAAACCCCACAAAATAAGTGGGGTTCTGTAAAACTTTTAATCCGTAAGAACACTAATCAATTGCAAGACCCAAACCAAAACGGTGTGAAGCGCCAAGCAGGCTGTAATCATTATAAGAGTAATCCGCCCGTACCTGGAACCCGCTAAGGTTTAACCTTGCTCCTGCGCCAAAAGAATATTTTGCTACTTCGTGGTTAAGGTGCATACCACCTCTTGCAAAAAACATATTGTTATAATTCCATTCGGCACCTACCTGTGCAAGCGGAGAGCCATCATTCGGTTTTGTCGCCGCAAAGCTTACAAGTAAACTTTGTTCATCAAACTCAATTGCATTTAATGAAGCGCCGAAGTTGAAGCTTGTGGGAAGCGGATATGATTCACTTACATATTCAATGTTAGAACCGAAGTTTGTAATTGACATTGCAAATCTGAAATTACGCCATTCGGATGAATACATTGTTGCTATATCAATTGCTACCGCATTAGCATTGAAATCCTGGTAAAGCGACATATTAATGTAATTGATTGTGCC
>CAZIDB010000085.1:7665-18475 GCA_964537965.1 uncultured Melioribacter sp.
GTTCCTTTAAGCCATGCTAAAGCAGCAGCATTATAATGTGTTGCCTCTGCGCCTTCAACAACCGAAATGTAAGCATCCGCTAAAGCAGCGCCGCGCGGACTAACTCCGATTTTTAAGAACTGGCCGTCAGTACTGCCCGGGCGTTCATACTGAGCAAGAATTGCCGTAGTAAATAAGATAATAACCGTAAAAATTTTTCTAAACATAATTTTTATCTCTAAAACTTTTCAATTCATTTTTCTTACCGGTTAGAACCGGTTAATATTAATTAATTCCTTTATTCGAAAAATTATTTTATAACCACAAATTTATCTACCTGTATTGCACCTGTATTTAAATCTTCTACTGTATACAAATAAATTCCGCTTGAAATTGCCTGGCCAACCGAAGATGTAAGATTCCAGTCCTCATAACCACGGCTGTTGCTTTCGTGTCTTATTGTTGTTATTTGATCACCCGCCAGAGTATAAACTTTAATCTCACATCTGTCAGGTAAATTAATAAATTGAATTCGTCTGTCCTGTTCCATCCAGACTTTTCTTGAGCCGCCCGGTTTTTCCCATGGCGGGCTGTAGGAATTATAATTAATATCTCCGCGGTAAGGGTTAGGAACAACAGCAACTTTACCAACGGTAGCCGGCGGTGGTGTACCGGGAACAGCAGTAATACTACTTACGGTTTTACCGGATTCAAGTTCAGGGAATTCGCTTTTTTCATCCGGACGTGTATAAGATGTGACCGCATAATAATATTCAATATTGTTAAGCAAACCTTCGTCTGTAAATTCTCTTATTAAACCGGTGTTCTGTCCATAATCATTTACAATATCATACTGGCCTAGCAAAGTCCAGGGTCCATCAACGCTTGATGTGCTTTTATAAATCTTATATCCCTCAAAAGGTTTTTTTATTCCATCTGATCTATCAGGATCAGTAAACTCTTCGGGATTAACTCCACCCACCTGCGGTTCCCAATTCAATGTAATCTTCTGATCAGAAGGTATCACTTTAATTTTAGGGCTTGGTGGTGGTGAAGGAACTTTATATCTGGGACGAATTTTCGAAATGAAGTCAATCTTTTCTGCTATTTCACTTTCTTTATAACCAAGAATTAAAGCCATAGATACTTTTAAAGTATCACCGACCTTAAGATCTTCGTATGGACCAAATGATACAAGAGACTTTGTTCCGTCACCTGTGCTTACCTGGTCTTCCATCGGAACAGCTCCTGATGTAGCCATGATATCATACTTGCCATTGGTGGTTCCGTTGTATGTATCGTTTGCAGGAGGTGATGCCTTAACACCATTCCACCAGTAATAATTTACGGTTAGGATTTTAGATTTATTTTTCGGGCAGAAAAATTTTTCTGCAACCATACTGTTTGTACCATCGTTACCACCCGGAACATCCTGGGCATATTGAGCCGTATCTGCAAGCCTGAAAAATGATTCATCATCTAAACCAAATTCCCCATTGTGAATGTAACCAACATTACCATTTATATATACGCCGATATAGACGTCTTCAAGATCGTATTTAGTGGGAATGATAAACCAGTCAACCATAATTGTTTCATCAAGCGGGGTACTTGCCCACGCATGAGTTCTCATAATAACATCTATGTATAAAGGTCTGTGGTCAGAAATTTTCTGGCTTACCGGTCCATAATCATTATACCTGCAAACCAAATCCTGATCAGATACACCGACATAGTTTTGCCAGTAAGGAATGTCAACCGTATCTCTTCTGTTCACAACCCAAACTGTATCCCATGGTTCATCTGTTGGAGCCATCTCATGAATATTACCGGATTCACCGTCAGATAGCGTAACGCTTCTTTTACCGTCATACATAGCGCCAACCCAGATGCCCGTATTTGTTATATGTTCTACGCCGCTGTTTGCAGGATGCTCGCAGTTAATCAAACCTTCATAGTCAAAAAAGTTATCGCTCTTGGCATTTAATCCGCCACGGTTTGTAACAACCTGCCTTACATTTCCCACATTAATTAATTTCCAGTCGTAGCTTGCACGCTGACCGAACGAATCGATTAACATTAACGTAGTTGAAAAGAAAAAGATCAACAAAAATTGTTTTCTTACCATTGATTCTTCCTAAAAATTCAATATCATATTTTTAACATTTTTTCTTTACCGGCACATTAAAAGCCGGCATCATTCCCAATAACTTCTCCCAGGAGGACATCTAAGACATCCTCCCGAGAAAAGAAGGGGGATGAGGAATTCAATCTGTCTCTAATTGAACAGATATTTTTTGATCAAAGAACAGCTCTGTAAACAAAATCAGCTTTACTAGAAATCCCATTTGAATCCGACTTTAATATACCTGCCGGTACTGTACTGCATAGGATTTCTTAAATAATTCATGTAATAATAATCATAGTATTGAGTAGACGGTGATACTATATCACCGTATCTGTACGGCTCACCAGTCCAGGGGTTAAATCCATAAGCGATTTGTGTATTGTTCTGATCGAACAAATTATATATATCTACAACAAGAGATAACTTTGAGCCGAACAGGTTAAAGCCTTTGCTGATTTTTAAATCAGCAGAAGAAGTAATTGGACCGGTTGAGGTATTCTCTAACTTCTGCGCTTCAATATCACTTATTGTTCCCGGTGTGTACGGTGAACCGGATGAAAAACTTGCAAGCAATGTAATGTTCCAGTCGTCCGGAAGATCATATCCGAAAACATTTATCGGCATGTTTTCCGGAGATGTTAAAGAAGCTTGTAAAATAATCTGATGACGAACATCCCAGCTTAATCTTCTTTCTCTAATAGGATTAGGGAAATCATTCTGAGATCTAATATAGTCATCAAATGCAGAAGAGGAATAACCATCTGCCCATTGAACAGTATATGTAAGTTTACCTGCAGTAAAATAGGAGAACCCTTTTGTTATCTCAAGCTCAAGTCCTCTTGCTCTCCCATAACCAACATTATCAAACAATGCAACAGGAACGCCACCCGCAGCCTGCAGAGATGTTGAGCCTACCTGTTTGGAAATATCTTTTGCATAACTCTTTATATCAATTGCCCAGTCTTCAAACAACTGGTGAGTAAAACCGAATTCATATAAAATTGTTTGTTCATAATCTAATTTAGGATTACCTGTTACACCACCTGAATACGGATCCCTGTAGAAGTATTGAAGTTCGGGCAACTGGAAAAAATGTCCGTATGAGAAAAAGATAACTGTTTCCTCAAGTATAGGGAATGATACGCCAAATCTTGGACTGAATTTGATTTTATATTTTTTCCAATCCGGTTCCATACCGGTTGCTTCTTTCCATTTGTCCTTCCAGTCCTGTTGATTAACAGAAGTACCAAGCATAAACCAGTCTGCTCTTAATCCCATGTTAATAATCAGGAATTCTTTTTCAAACTTATCCTGAATATAAGCGCCGCCAATTAAAGGGAATACTTTAAACACCCACCTGTACTGTCCGAACTCTTTAAATGGTCCCGGAGGTGCATCAGCCGCTACTCCGTTCTGATAAATATATTTTCCGTAATTGGATAAATTGTAGCCGCCATCTTCAATGTCTATATAACTGATATCGTTGTACTGAACTTCCAGACCTGCCTTAAATAAATGTTCGGGGTGAATCTGAGAAGTAAAATCACCTCTTACAGTAAAAGTCTTTGTATCATCATCGCGCCAGATAGTTTCATAACCGGTTGAATCATAAAATAATGTTAAAGGATCCTGCTTGGGTACTTTAACAGAGGAATAAATTGAATCTTCAGTTAATATCCAGAATTGATCCGGTGATTTTCCATCTAATGAATTTTTATATTTAACGCCAAGGTAACCAAGGTTAAGAGTATAATAACTTGTTGGAGATAAAATATGATTGACAAGCAAATTCATATTTATATTATCCCTCGTGCTGTAAGTATTATGGTCCGGATAATTTTTCCATGCCCACGAGAAATCGCTCCAATCTTTCCATGAACCGTTAAAACTAATTGCCGTTCTAAAACTTTTAGATACATCGTAACTTAACTTTGCGTTTATATTTTGCGCATTATCCTGCCGCTCGGTAATATCAAACCCAAACAAAGAAATTTGTTTACGCGTACGGTAATTATTGTATGCGGTATTTGTAAGGTTAGTATTTGCCGACAGGAAGAAACTCATCTTGCCGGGAATATTTAATCCGGCCATTGGCAAAAGAAAACTTGTAATCGGTTCGGGCCCACTAAGATAAGCCGAGCCATATTGAGTATCATAGCTTGTTCCCAAAAAACCAAGTTCATCGGTCTTATATTCAACACCGCCTTTAAATTTATCTGAGCCGCTTTTGGTTGTAATATTAACAACACCTGATTGCGCCTGCCCGTACTCTGCACTGAATCCGCCGGTTAATAACTCAACCTGTTCAACTGCAACTACGTTTAAATCAAGCACGCTTCTTCCACCGTAAATCGGGTGATTAACGGGAACACCGTCAACCATAAAAAGAATTTCACCACCACGTCCACCTCTGATGTGAACATCTTTAACACTTTCATCTCTAACCTGAAGATTCTGCCCGTTAGCTAATGACAAAGACTGCGGCACCTGGCTTATAACTGTTCCCGCCTGAAGTTTAAAAACATCGGCAGTAGTTTCCAAACCGGGAACGCTATTTATGGTTTCCTTTGTTACTGTTCTTCGTGTTGATGTAATATCTTTCTGGACAAGCGTCCTTTGCGCTTTAACTGTTACAGTCGGAGCTTCAATTGAAGTTGATGGCAACTCGAAATTAGCTTTGCTTGTAAGTTCCGGTCTGATTAAAACATCTTCTATTGTAACCGAATGATAACCGATAAATGATGCCTTAACATTATATTCACCCGGAGGAATACCAATAATGAAAAAAGTACCATCAACATCTGTGGCTGCACCAAGTGTAGTGCCTTCAATAACAATGTTCACACCAATAAGAGGTTCTTTCGTGTCTTTATCAGTCACTTTTCCGGTAAGTTTTCCTCTAACCTGAGCAAAACTTAAAGCGGGAGTAAGAATCAACAAAAGCAGAATAAAGAATTTTGTTTTATTTAAGATCATAGTTAAAAACCTTTTAGTTTACACCCATTTGAGTTAACACTTCGTTAGCCATAGTCTTTGCAGATTGAAGATCAAGGAAGTACATCGGGAATCCGAAGACTACCGCATCAAACACTGTCCCGTAATATCTCAGGCCTACAATTTTTCCTCTGTAAGCGTACAATGGGCTGTTTGCTGCATTCTGATAAGTATAAATTCCATCTGTAAATCCTGCAGGTAATTCAATTATATTTACGTTTGACAATTTTCCATTATACGGGAAGCCCGCTAATTTAACCGAGTCAATCTTCAGATCGCTGTAAAGTTCGCCTACCCCGGTACATTTATTCATATCACCTGGAATAAGAGGTGTTTCATCAACAGAGACTATATGTAAATACTGATTAACAAAATGATCGGCTTCGAACACGGCGGGGAAATTCACATCCCACGCAAAGGATTTAAGGATTCTCCATCCGCCAATTATTAATTTACCACCAACATTAAGATAATCAGTTAACGGTTCAATATAGTTTTTAATTACATGCGGTTTTGTAAAAGGCATATCATCAGAATGCCAGACAACTACTTTATACTGACCAAGCACATCAGGCGAAGGCATCTTTCCTTCTTTTATTAAATCCCAGGTATCCGTAGTATTAAATACCTGCGCATAGAAGGAATCTATATGGGCATCCGTAGGTTTTGGTAAACTGCCAGGAAAGTTGCTTTCGGTTGTAGCATCAATTACAAGCACCTTTTTGGTAAAAGAAGGATTAACAAGATTAATTGTTACGGTTGCACCAACAGAATCCACAAGATTTGTGTCATCTCTTGACGTTACTTTGAGTGTATGAGTCCCCGTAAGAGGAGATTTAAATTTATCCGGTGTAATTGTAATTGTAGTATCATTCGTCCACGTCCACTCGCCATCATCAACTTTCCATGCATATTCAACAATTTCGCCATCCTGATCGTGACCTACAAAATCCAATTTAATTCCGCCCCACCAATCTGTCAGGTTCTGTACGACAAAGTACGTGTTATTATTTTTAGGATATGTAATTGCCGTAGTTGGAAAGATTGTTTTAACCGTATAGAATATTTTTTCTGCCGGAGTAGGATCAACTGCGCCCCAGTTATCTACCGAACGAACCTGGAAAACTTGTTTGTTTAAAACATCGTCCGATAGAAATGGAATTGTAAGAGTCTGCTCTTTTGTTGTTTTCCATTCCTGTACAATTGAATCTCCCATTGTAAGTCTGTAAGTAATATACCTGTACTGGTATTCATTTACGAAACCGTCATTATCTTCACCATCCCAGTAAAGAGTTACCAATGCAAAAAGAGTATCGCTTGCAACCGGGATGTTAGCAATAGTTGTTCCCGGTGGTTGGTTATCATTAGGTGGTTGCGTTTCTCTATCGCATGAATTAATAAAAAATGATACCGCAAATAAAAAGGAAAAAATCGAAAACCTTAGTAAGTTCTTTTTCATAAATTCAAAAATCCTCTTAAAAATATTCTACGCTTAGAACTCTTAAATTTCTGTTCAATCTGTAAGCGTCCCTATATCTGTAAACGCTTTTAAAAACATCTACTTCAACATTCAATTGTGTAATTCCACCGTCGTTTACTTTAAAATCTACGTCAAGATTTTTCAATAGTTCTTCGTCCTCGGGTACTTCAAGCGGAATAACTATTGAATCACCATAAACGTTATATGCAGCCATTCGGCTTTTAAAAACATCTTTGGAGGCATTAACGCCAAAAGTAAGCCTTGTATAATTTCCAGGCGGCGCATAAGATTCAAATATTTTATGTGATTTATAGTCGCACACTAAATCCGCAAGCTTCACTTTTCCATTAAACAAATCCATTACAATTGAATTTATTTGTTCGGAAGTGTAGTTGGTTTGAACCATATTATAAATTGAATCTTCCTGCTGGTAACTTTGTGTTGTTTTATAAAGTATTGCAAATTTATCTCCGGAATAAATCCGCCCCTGGAAGATGTTCAGGTTAAATCTGGTTTTATTATAGTATGGACTAAAAATATAAAAAGTATCGCTTCTGTTAATTATATAAGTATCTGAGGGATTAGCTCTTAAAACGACTCTGACAATTCCGGGAGCAGGAGAATCTTCCACGCCTGTATCGCAACTGGAAAACAATCCTATAAAAACGAGTGGTGTCAAAAAGTATATTAATTTCAAAAATATTTTACTAATCATCTTTTAACCTTATTGTGTCTATATTCTCAGGATATGACTGAGACCCACAGAGAAAATAACGGACAGGTTTTTAAAAAAATATAAGGAAGAAGCGGAGATCGGAAGTCTTTCATTCCGATCTCCTTAAAAAATTATCTCAGTAATGTCATCTTCATTGTCTGAACATAATCACCGGCTTGCAGTCTGTAGAAATAAATTCCACTTGTAACACCTGCGCCATATTCATTACGTCCGTTCCATCTTACATCATATTTACCGGCATTCTTAAATTCATTAACAAGCGTTCTTACTTTTTTACCAAGAATATCATAAATCTCAACCTTTACAACGCCGGGGGTCGGTAGTGAATAACTGATAATAGTTTCCGGGTTGAATGGGTTAGGATAGTTTTGAGATAACTGGTATTTAGCAGGAATAACTTTATTAGCTTCATCATCAACAGCAGTAGCCGGTGTATGAGGAAGGTTTAAAGCAGCATAATTATAAATTTTGATACCGTCTATCTTACCCATAAAGTTTCTTGGAACGCCATCCCATGAGTTAGCAGCCCAGCCAATTCTCAATGGAGATGTACCAGGACGAGGTGGGTTGGCAGCGGTTTCTAAATCTACCATTCTTTCAACCAGTTGATCGTTTTCACCGCGGATTTCAAAAACAGCAGCCGTATCATCTCTTTCAAACAAAATATGAACCCATTTATTCAACGAGAATGCGTTTGTCTGGCTTATAAGAGCAACGTCACTTTTTGTCCTTGTATCAACAGAAGGATCGACCTGATATCTAGCAGAAAGCTGATTGCCCGGCTCTACTCTTACATAGTAATTCTGATCAACATGGTTATTGGAAGCAGAACGGATAATCATACGTATATATGGAAGAACCGTATCTCCTTCAGCTTTGAACCAATAATCAATCGCAAAATCTTTAGTTGTTAAGAAAGGTGAATCAACTGCAAGATAAGAGGAATCCTGTCCTACAGGGAAATCATAAGAGTATGTGCCAACTTTTGCATCGGTTGAATAACCGCCGTTTCCATGAACATCAACAATTTGATTATAAACACCTTTATCAACAATAACGCCTGATCCTTCTTCAAAATCGAGATCAAGAATTTTTGAATTCGGCTGATAAATACCAAAGGAATACGGGCTAACGCCGGTTGAAGGATATTGTGCTTCTAAACCGTTATTGTCTTTACCAACAACATAATAACGAATTACAGAACCTGCTGCCTGTTGTGGAATAGTTGCAACGAATGTATCGCCAACGGCTTTTGTCATTGCAATATTATTCCAGGTTGCGCCGTTGTCTATTGTATATTTTAAAGTTACTTCAGCCATTGAGCCAGTAGATTGAAATGCAAATGCAGAAGTTTTTATCTCATACGAGGTAACTGAAGCATCTTTATTTGTAAGCTGGCTTAAATAAGTCATTACCGGCGGAACCGGGAAATTTCTAACAATGTTGCTTATTCTTACTTCATCAACAAAACCATGTAACCAGGAATCATTACTTGATTCGGCAATTCCCTCTGCCCCAGCCCATCCTATGTGAACAGCCTGATTGGTATTTAGAGGAACTTTACTTGATAAGCTAGCATAAGACATAGTTCCGAACCAGATAAGTTCTTTTTTATCGTTATGAACTAACTGGGCGAGAATCTCTCTAGTATTATCACGGATAAATGTAAGGTGAACCCATTTACCTGGTTCCATTACGTTAGCTGCCGAAGTAACAGAAGGCCAAAAACTCTGAGAAGTATCCTGGAAACCTGTTTGGAACAATCTGTTATCACCCCATAATTCCACCCACCAGTTTGGCTGATAGAAAACTTCGTCACCAGTTTTAATACAAAGACGTGGTACCCAACGATAGTCACCTGCAACATCACCAAAAGTATAAACCTGCATCCAACCTTCAATTGTCCAATCGCCGGTTAAATCAAGATTTACATTATCAGCTACAGTAACATAAGACGAATCTGATTTTGAGTCGTTGTCTAAATAAATACACTGACCCATACCAGTAATATCACTCGGGAAAAATCCTGTCTGATTGCTGATCCCTTTTTTATGAAGAACAGCAGCATCGGAAAGAGGTGATTCATTATTCAGGTTGCCATCAAAGTGAAGCAGCATAATTGTATTGGCATCATTTGTATAAGGTCCGCCAATTTGTTCAAGTTGCTGGGCAACCGTCTGAAATGAACAGAGGAAAAAGGAAAAAAGAAACAGTGATACGAACTTCTTGTAAGAAGAATTCATTTGGTCTCCTCCTATTTTTATTATTTGAACTTAGTAATTATGGATTAATTATTTATTTGGAATTAATCTTTCAAAAAAGTCTTAAGAACAAAAAATAAATGTTAACGTTAACATTTCTGTTCGCATATTACATCATTTAAAATAAAAAAGCAAGTTTTTTTTTCAGACCTACATTAATTTGTGCAAAAAATTAATAACCGGCCGATGAAGGTCTTTTCATATTTTCCAAGCCAGTCTCAGTAATTTTTTGTCTGTATGTGAGAAAACGAATGTTATCGAATTTAGTTTTCGATACTGATTTCAGGGCTTCTAATTCGGCGTTCCGATGCTTACACATATTGGTCAATCCAAAAGTATTTAAATCAGTCATCGCACAAAGCTCCGGGTATTCCTTTCCGATATGGCAAACTAACAGTCCGGTGTCGGTTCCTTTTAAATTGCAGAGAATGTTTTTTAATGAATCAGCCTTGTCCTCTGTCTTTACATCATATACATTTATCATATCTTCTTCTCCAAAATATCTTGATATACCTAACTTAAATTCACCCGCAAGTTTTTCAACTATCTCCCTGTACTCTATTTTGTCAACTGCTGTACCCATATGATAGTCTACATAGTCGATCTTTAATCCAGATTGAACTGCCCTTTCAATTTGTGCACGTAATTCTAATTCAATTTCTTCTAGCTTTGGATTATTCTTATAAAATAAAGAGCGCGAAGGAGTAAAATATCCGCAGCTATCTACAAGTGATGGAACTGCCTTTTTACCTAAAACGGGTCCCCACCTGAAGTTTTTCCATTCAGCATTCAATGTTAAATGGACTCCCACTGAAACTTCCGGATGGTTCTTCAATAATTCTACGGCTTCTTGGTACCATGGGCAGACAAACATTACAGAAGCAGAAAACGGAATACCTGTTTCAATAAGTTCTTTTGCAGCCATATTAACAGAATGACACATTCCGATATCATCACAACGGATTATAACCTGCTTTTTCTCTTGAGCAGAAATTGAACAGAAAAATAAAACCATCAACAGAACTCCGCGCAAAATAATTTTATACATGATTACTCCTTTTGGTAGCTGAACATAAAAAGTTAACTTCTTTACAACAAATATAAAAATTATATTTTCCTTGACACAGTAAACTCTATTAATTATGTTGTACTAAGAGGAGCAATTAAAGATTATAACCGCAAGTAGAATTTTTAACTGGCTTTTTCAAATTTCAATGAGGGTGCCGCCGGAA
>CAZIDB010000086.1:0-18269 GCA_964537965.1 uncultured Melioribacter sp.
ATATAAATCAGAAGTTGGGAGAAGCTTATCACGACCAGGGATTTTCTACTTCCGGTTTACTCGTTCCTTTTATCCGTGGACTGGCAGGAGTAGATGTTGATGCAATAAATAAAGTGGTGAATTTCAAACCGCAAATTCCGGCTAACTGGGATAGCCTGATTGTAAATAATATTTGGGTAAATAACATCCCTGTTAATGTTAAGTACTATAAAAACAATTCCGGCATTAAAGTGATAGTAGAAAATCCGGGCAAAGAAAAAATCAATTTTAAGTTTCAACCTGTTCTTCCGATTGGAGCGACAGTTATTAAATCTACATTGAATGGAAATGATGTAAGTGCTGCTAATAAAAATTTACAAACTCAAATGGAATTTGAAACATCCGGAAGGGATGAAATTGTTTTACTATATAATCCTGTTCCGGAAATTTATCTGCTTCCGCTTGAATCAAAAATTGGTGAAAAGAATTATTCGTTGAAAGTCATTTCAACCAAACTATCCGGCAATAAGATTATTCTTTTAGTTGAAGGAATTTCCGGCGAGAGTTATTCTTTAGGTGTAAAGAATAGTAGACTGATTAAAAAAATAACCGGTGCTGAAATAACCGGAGAAGAGTTGAGAATAAAAATATCAAAAAACGGCAGCGGTAATTTTATTGAACATAAAATAAATGTGGAGTTTTAGGAAAGAAGTTGGATTTCAAAAAATTATTATTATTTCTCATATTCATTTATTATCTTTGGACAGGGGAATGATGAGGAAGAGATAATTATTGGTACAGCCATATTTAATAATCTTTATCCTTAGTGAAAAATGAAAAACTATATCTATTCAACTATCATAAGTTGCGCAATTTTTTGTTCAATCTTACATGCTCAAACCGATCAGCAGTTTATAATACCGGTTGTAATCGTTAAATATTTCCCTGAAAAAGACGGTTTATTAGATAAAAGTGTTACTATTGATGTTGGTGGCACACTGCAGTTTATAAGACAAAAGACAGACAGCGTTACAAATGTTGTAATTAATACACTTCAGGAAGGCTCAAGATATCACGGTTACAAAGATGAATCTTCCAAACCTTCGCTTCAATATAAAATTGTTCAGACCTACGAATTTCTTGAACCGCTCCCTACAATAAAGAAAGATTACAAAGAAGTACCAATGACAGATTACAATTCAATTATGAAACGTATTGATGCAAAAGAATGGGTAGAGAAAAAAGATGTTAAGGAAATATGGATTTGGGGCTATGATGGCGGAGTGATTGGATTATGGGAATCAAATATGGCGGGTCCCTTTGGAGATGTGAGTAATAGTATAAGAGATCAAGAAGATCTTCCCGTTTTCAATAAAACTTACACTGTCTATCATTATAATTATCAGAGAGGTGCATCAGAAGTAGTCGAGGACCATATTCATCAGATAGAAGCGGTACTTAATTTTGTTGATGGCAGAGATACAACTGCTGAAGATAAATGGGGAGAATTATTATTCTGGGGTAAATTTGTCGGCAGCAATGCTTCTCATAAAATTATTAATCCAAGGTGTGGGTGGGCTCATTATCCTCCAAATGGCAGGCATGATTACGACTGGAAAAATACTGAATATGTGGAAACAGACATTGAAGACTGGAATCCTGAAGGTACTGGTAAAAAGATAAATATCAATTGTGAAAAATGGAATTGCAATAGTCTAAGCTGGTTCATTTACTGGATGCAGAATATACCTGGTATTAACAATAAAATAAAATATAACAATAAAGAACTTTCAAACTGGTGGCGCTTTATTGGCGATTTTGACAATGCAATGAAAAACAAAATGAAACTGGTTAATTAAGAAAATAATTTGGCTTTAATATAAATCAAAAGGTTAGGCAATGCCTAGAAGGGTAACTGTAAAACATATTGCACAGGAACTAGGCGTCTCAATGATGACTGTTTCCCGTGCCCTCAATGATCGTCCGAACGTTGATGAAAGAACAAAGAAAAAAGTTTTGGACGCTTCCAAAAGGATGAGCTATATTCCTAATAGTGTGGCTAAAAGTCTTGTGCAACGCAAGACACACACAATCGGGGTGGTGGTTCCTGAAATTACTCACTCATTCTTTCCTGAAGCTATCAGGGGAATTGAGGAAGTTGCTTACAAAAAAGGTTACCAGATAATGCTTACTCACTCGGCAGAAGACGCCAAAAGAGAGAAAGCTGTTATTCATACTCTTGCCTCCAAACGTGTTGATGGATTATTAATCTCAGTTGCAGAATCAGTTCATAATAACGAAATATATAAGCAGATAATGAAACAGCAGGGATTACCTATCGTGTTTTTTGACAGGTGTGTGTATGGTATTGGTGCAAGCTGTGTTAGCATTAATGATGAAGAAAGCGCAAGGATGATAACTAATCATCTTATAAAATTAGGCTATAAAAAAATTGCTCATTTATCTGGACCTAAAACAGTGTCCATAGGTTTAGCCAGATTGAAAGGCTTTATTAAAGCAATGGAAGAACACAAACTGAAAATTCCTGAAGGTTATATAGTTGAAGCCGGCTTTCATGAAATTGGCGGATACAAGGCTATGAATAAATTGCTTGATTCAATTACGAATGGCGGACCCAGAGCAATTGTGGCGGTTAATGACCCTGCCGCATTCGGTGCAATGAAAGCAATTAATGAGCATGGATTAAGAATTCCCGAAGATATTGCAATCGTAGGATTTTCTGATGACATCAGGGCTGAATTGTTGAAAACTCCTCTTACCACAGTACGTCAGCCTGCTTACGAGGTTGGGAAAAAAGCTGCCGAAAAGCTTATTGCCCACATTGAAAATAAAAAAGAAAAAATTGAAGATTTGGCTGTTGAGACAGAACAGGTTATCCGCAGCTCCTGCGGCGCTGTCTTAAATACCTGAAAAAGTATTTACTTTTATTAAGTTAGCTAAAAAACTAATTGACTTTTTTATTTTTTTAGGCTATTATGCACCATCAAATGTTAACGTTAACAATTTAAAAACTTTAATATCTCCAATTAAACCAGGAGGTTTACTAAATGAAAAAATTAGTGCTCTCATTGTGTGCCCTTGCTTCTTTTCTAATAGTTTCATGTGCTAATAATCAAAATGAAGAAGCAAACTCTTTATGGAAGAAAAATCCAAACCAAATATTAACAAAAGAAGAGATTAACAAGGAAATCTCTGATAAGATGATTCTTGTACAAAAATTTCTGACTGAAAAAAATCTTGATGGTATGCTCTTTACACAGGTTAGAAATGTTTACTGGATTACAGCCGGACAGGCAAATGTTCAAATCGTTTTAAATAAAGATGTAGGTGCAGCCTCATTATTAATTATGAAAAATGGGAAAAAATATTTGGTTTGCAACGGTGCTGAAGCCGGTAGAATGATGGATGGCTCACTAAGAGAATTAGGCTATGAATTAAAAATGTACAATTGGTACGAAGCAAATGCAGTTAAGGATGTTCGGGAATCTGTAATTAAAGAAATTGCACCAGCAGGAAAAATAGGTAGCGATGCTCCTTTCCCGGGAACAGTTGTAGTTGCTGAGGATTTCAGACCTTTAAGATATTCTCTTTCTGATACGGAATTGAAAAGATACAAATGGCTCGGCCAGCAATGTACAGAAGCTGTCGAAAGTGTTTGTAAATCTATTAAACCGGGAATGGATGAATACGAGCTTGAAGCTTTAACAGCAATCGAATTGCGTACACGCGGTATCTTTCCAACAGTATTATTAACTGCAGTTGATAACAGGATATTTAATTATCGTCATGCACTACCTGGTGGTGCTGTACTTGAAAATTATGCTATGATAAATATTGTTGCTGAAAAATGGGGAATGCCAATTGCAGTAACACGTTTTGTTTACTTTGGAGATAAACTACCGGCAGAACTTGAAAATAAATTGAAGCAAACTGCAATAGTTATGTCTAAGTATGAAGAAGCTACAAAACCCGGAAAAGCACTTTCTGAAGTTTTTGAAGAATGTAAGCAATGGTATACTGATGCCGGTTTTGAAGGTGAATGGATGAAACATCATCAGGGTGGAGCTATTGGTTATGATGACAGAGAATTTATTATTTATCCAGGTGTAAAAGGAACCGTACAGAATAACCAGGGTTATGCATGGAATCCAACAATTACAGGCGCTAAAGTAGAAGATACATTTATCGCAAATGAAAATGGCGGTGAAGTAATTACCAAGACGAAAGACTGGCCGCTACTTATTGTAAATCTTAACGGTAAAAAATATGAACAGCCCGCTATTCTGTTAAGGGATAAAACCAGCGGTAAAATTATTGAACAGAAAAATGTTGAAGTGAATTAATTTTATTTCACTTATTTTTCTTCGCGGATTCTATTGAAATTATTAATGTCTTTTAATCCGGGGAAATAGCTTTACAAAAAAGCTATTTCCTTTTTGAAATAACCATACTGTTAATCAACAGTTATTGTGCAATCAGATTAGTCATAATATAGGAAAATTATATGACCGCAATAGGACTTACTATAGCCGATTGGCTCATAATTGCAATCTACTTTGCTTTTGTTCTTGGAATTGGTTTATACCTTAAAAAATTTACAAAGAACGAAGAAGATTTTTTTCTTGCAGGCAGAAAAAATAGTGCATGGGTTGCAGGACTCGCATTTCTTTCTGCAAACCTTGGGGCGCTTGAACTGCTTGGTATGACCGGAAATACTTTTCAATATGGAATGTTTGTAACACACTTTTATTGGATTGGTGCTATACCGGCAATGTTATTCCTTGGTATCTATATGATGCCCTTCTATTACAGCGGGAAAATTAAATCAGTGCCCGGATACTTAAAACTTCGTTTTGATGAAAAGACAAGAGTACTTAACGGAATTGCATTTGCGGTTATGACGCTTCTTGTGTCAGGGATTAATCTTTATGCTATGGCATTGGTGCTTCATACATTTCTTGGCTGGAACTGGGATATAAGTATGTGGGTTTCCGCTTTAACTGTTGCAGCTTACGTTACATTAAGCGGATTGATGTCTGCTATTTTTACAGAAATCATTCAATTCTTTTTAATCTGGTTCGGACTTTTCCTTGTTGCAATTTTAGGTATGATGGAAGTTGGCGGTATTGGAGAAATTTTTAACAAAGTTGATATGATTAAAGGAATGGGTCAGTTTACAAGTCTTTGGGCTACTAGTACAAATCCTGCCGATAACGGCATGGCTATTACCTGGGCGGGCATTGTGCTTGGTTTAGGATTCGTTCTTTCATTCGGATACTGGACTACTGACTTTCTTGTTGTACAAAGAGCATTCAGTGCAAAAGATTTACGCTCGGCACGAATGACTCCGATACTTGCATCATTCTTTAAAATGGCAATTCCTTTTATTGTTATTCTTACCGGTTTGATTGCAATTATTCTTGCAGCAGATCCGAACAGCGGTTACAAACTTCTGGAAGATGGAGGTAAAGTAAATTATGATTCCGCTCTTCCGCTTCTTATAGTAAGATATTATCCTGCCGGTCTTGTTGGACTTGGTATAACAGCTTTGCTTGCAGGATTTATGGCAGGCCAGGCAGGAAACATAAGTGCATTCAACACAGTTTGGACTTACGATATTTATAAATCTGTTATTAATAAAAAAGCATCAGATGCTCATCTTCTCTGGATGGGCAGAGTTGCAACCATCGTTGGAATTGTTATTAGTGTGTTAACTGCTTACTGGGCAAAAACTTTTCCAAGCATTATGGATTATATGCAGGCAATATTCTCTTGGGTTAATGCTCCGCTGTTTGCAACAATGTTGCTGGGAATGTTTGTGGTGTGGATTACTCCCAACGGCGCATTCTGGGGATTGATTACCGGTATGTTAACCTCCTTTGCTTTGTTCATCATAGATAAATTTCAATGGTTGGATTTAACATTCATTACTCTTTCACCTGTAACAAGCGGGCAGGCAACAAACTTCTGGCGTGCATGGTGGGCTTGGTTAATCTGCTTCGGTATTACAATTTTAATCAGTCTTTTTACAAAGAAGAAGCCAAAGGAAGAATTAGTTGGTTTAGTTAAAGGCTTAACTCCGGAAGCAGTTGATAAAGATATAGCTGTCTACCGTAAGCCCGAATTTGCAGCAATACTTTCTTTAATCATCTTTTTAATTCTTAATATTATTTTCTGGTAGGAAGGAGAGAATACAATGAAACCAATCTGGTATTTTGTTGGATTACTATTAGTTATTCTGGGAACTATTGTTTTGATCTCAGGAATTTATTTGTATTTCAATCCATCCACACATAAAACTGTTTTGGGCGAAACTCATCCAAGTATTTGGTGGGGAATTGTTATGCTTGTTGCCGGTTTGCTATTCCTTGTTAGGAATTGGAAAGTAAAAGTTGAATAGTGAAGTATCGGATTGAAATTTTTATAAAGAAGGAGAAATTAATCTCCTTCTGTTTTTAAGAAAAGGATGAGCAAATATTAAAACCTATCAATGCCTTTTCGTTTTTGAATTAAGAGGTCAGTACCTATGAACATTGTAGAAAATATTGAGTATAAATTTTTAAAACTGTTTGGTAAGAAACCTTTAATCGTTCGTTCACCCGGAAGAGTAAATTTAATCGGTGAACATACGGATTATAACGAAGGATTTGTTTTGCCCGCAGCAATAGATAAAGCTATAATATTTGCTGTTGCGCCACGGCAGGATAACCTTTGCAAAATTCATTCGGCAGATTTAAATGCTGATTATGAATTTGATGTAACTGATTTTTCAAAGTCAACTCATGCCTGGCCGAATTACCTTCTCGGAGTCGTACATCAATTAAAAAAGAACGGATATAATTTCCCGGGATTCGAATGTGTCTTCGGCGGCGATATTCCGATTGGCGCCGGGTTATCTTCATCTGCTGCAATTGAAGCGGGACTTGGTTTTGCACTAAGCAAAATGTTTGATCTGAATGTTCCGTCTATCGATATTGTTAAAATGGCCCAGCTCGCAGAACACGAGTTTGCCGGCGTTCGTTGCGGAATCATGGATCAGTTCATAAATATCTTCGGCAAAAAAGATAAAGTACTTAAACTCGATTGCCGCTCTTTGGATTATGAATATTTTCCTTTCGAGATGAAGGATATAAAAATTGTTCTTTTCGATACTCACGTTAAACATGCGCTTGCTTCAGGAGAATACAATATTCGCCGCGGACAATGTGAAGAAGGCGTAAAACTTATTCAAAAATATGACCCGAAAGTTAATAGTCTTCGGGATGTTCCTCTTCAGTTATTGCTTAAACATAAAAATGAATTTGAACCGACTGTTTTCAAACGCTGCCACTACGTAATTAAAGAAAATGAAAGATTGCTGACAGGTTGTGAAGATTTAAAGAAAAATGATTTTGATGCTTTCGGAAAATTAATGTATCAATCCCACGCCGGCTTGCGGGATGAATATGAAGTAAGCTGTAAAGAACTTGATGTTCTTGTTGATATTGTTTCCGGGAAACCAGATGTGCTTGGTGCCCGTATGATGGGCGGCGGTTTTGGCGGCTGTACAATTAATTTGGTTAAACAAAATACAGTTGAAAATATTGTTGCTGAAGTTAAAGAAGAATACAAGAAAAAAGTTCAGCAGGAAGTAAAGGTTTATGTAACTTCAATTATGGGTGGAACTGAAGTGCTCAAATAGTATTTTATCAACGTCTGCTTATTAAGTTAAGCAGGCAATTTTTCCCACAGTCAATTTTATACTTTTGTATAAGGTGATTTATGAAATCCAAAATTTTACTCTTCTTTCTAATTGCTATTACAATCCTTGCTATCCCATCCTGTAACAAAAGTTCTGAAAATAAATCCGGCAAAGTAATCGGCGTAACTCTTCTTAAGCGAGGAGATATTTTCTATCTTGATCTTGAAGAAGCGTTAAAAAAAGAAGCCGCAAAATATAACTATGAAATCATTGTTACTTCCGCAGACTTTGATCTGGGAAAGCAGATTGCCCAGATTGAAGACTTTATTTCACGCAAGGTTGATGCTATTGTTGTTTGTCCTGTTGATTCAAAAGGTGTTGGGCAGGGAATTATTGAAGCAAACAATGCAAACATTCCTGTCTTTACTGCAGATATTGCTGCTCAGGAAGGAAAAGTTGTTGCTCATATTGCTTCTGATAATGTTGCCGGTGGAAGACTTGCCGGTGAATATCTTGCTAAAGTTTTAAAAGAAAAAGGCAAAGTTGCTATAGTCAATCAACCGGCAATTACTTCTGTGTTGGACAGAGTTCAGGGTTTTAAAGAGGCTATCACGAAATTTCCAGAAATTAAATTGGTGGCCGATGTTAATGGACAGGGAGTTCGTGACCGTTCTCTGCAGGTTACTTCAGATATACTTCAATCAAATCCTGATCTGAACGGAATCTTCGGGATAAATGATGAATCGGCTCTCGGCGCTCTTGATGCGGTTCAACAACTTAATAAAAAGAATGTTGTAATTGTTGGTTATGATGCAACTCCACCTGCTGCAGATGCAATTATGAAAGAGACATCACTTAAGGCTGACGTAATTCAAAAACCCGGACTGATTGGTGAAACAACAATTCAGAAAATAAAAGATTACTTTGAAGGAAAACAGATTCCTGCTATTGTTCCTGTCGCAGTGGGAATTGTTGATAAAGAAGCGTTGAGTAAGAAAAAATAAATCTATTGAGATGTTCTATGATAATAGACCTGCCTTTTAAGGCAGGCAGGAATATGCTTCAATTAAGGAATGGATATCTTCCTGGCTTGCAAAAATCTACATCTAAAAAGTCAAACTGCAAGCCAATGAAAATTAAATATACATTTAAGTCTTATGTCTGCTTTGCTACAAATGAAAAATATTTCCAAGACTTATCCTGGTGTGAAAGCCCTGGAAAATGTCAGTCTTGAATTAGTGACCGGTGAAGTTCATTGTCTTGTCGGAGAAAACGGAGCAGGCAAATCAACATTGATGAAAGTATTATCCGGAGCCATAAGTAAAGATTCCGGACAAATTTTAATTGATGATATTGAAGTTCAGATAAACTCACCTTATGATTCACAGAAGCTTGGTGTAGGAATGATCTACCAGGACTTCAGACTTGTGCCTGAACTTAGTGCTGCTGAAAATATTGTCCTCGGTAACGAACCCGTTCTGAATAAATTATCCTTTATTAATAAAAGTAAGGCAAATAAAATCGCTGCCGATGCACTTGTTCAGCTTGGGGAAAAAATTGATCTCGACATTCCTGTAAAGAAATTAAGTGTAGCACAACGCCAGATGATTGAAATTGCAAAAGCGATTTCAAAGAAGATTAAAATTCTTGTGATGGATGAACCGACCGCATCACTTACCAAAATAGAAACCGAAAAACTTTTTGCCGTAATTAAAAAATTAAAAGCTGACGGAGTTGGTATTATTTATATCTCTCACCGGCTGGAAGAGATTTTTCTTATTGCAGATAAAATTACTATTCTGCGCGACGGCAAATTAATACATACCTGTCCTGCTGCAGAAGCAGATAGAAATAAACTTATTAAGTGGATGGTTGGACGTGAACTTGAAAATGAATATCCGCGTATTGAATCCAAACCGGGCAGAGAAGTTCTTCGTGTCCAAAATTTAAATTCAGACCGGCTGAAGAATATTAATTTTTCTCTTTACACCGGAGAAGTTCTTGGTTTAGCTGGCTTAGTGGGTGCAGGCAGAAGCGACCTTGCAAATATTATCTTCGGTGCCGATAAAAAAAGTTCAGGGGAAATTTATCTTGAAGGACAAGAAGTAAACTTCAAAGATCCTAAGGATGCAATTGATATCGGAATTGCTCTTCTTACAGAGGATAGAAATCTTTACGGATTGATAATGCAGATGTCAATCAGGGAAAATATTTCAATCTCTAATTTGATCTCGCTGCTCAAGGGTCCGTTCATTCAGAATAAAAAGGAAAATAAAGTTGCGAATGAATACCTGGATAAGCTTAAAATAAAAGCGCCTTCAATTGAAACTAAAGTTGAAAGCTTAAGCGGAGGCAACAGGCAGAAAGTTGTTCTTGCCCGATGGCTTTTTACAAATGCTAAAGTGATAATCTTTGATGAGCCTACAGTTGGAATTGATGTTGGAGTGAAGTTTGAAATTTATAATCTTATCAACCGGCTTGTTGAAGAAGGCATTGGTGTAATTGTTATTTCATCGGATATGCCTGAGCTTATCGGTATTTCCCACAGAATAATTGTAATGAGCAACGGTGAAATTTCAGGCGAACTTGCTGGAGATAAAATTCAACAGGAAAAAATTATGGAGCTTGCAGTAAGTAATTTATGAAAAAGTATCTATCAAAAGCTCTTTCTGAATACGGCGTTGGCCTTGCGCTTATTCTTGAAATAATTTTATTCTCCCAGCTCTCTCAATATTTCTTCACCGCCGATAATTTACTTAATGTTACTCTCCAGGTCTCAATCACTGCAATCATTGCAGTCGGAATGACATTTGTAATTCTAACTGGTGGAATCGATCTATCCGTCGGCTCTGTTGTGGCGGTTACCGGAATCATCGCTACATCATTAATAAAATTTGGTTTCTCTGCATCACCGTTTCTCCTTATCACCGTTTCCGTAATTGTTGCATTGGTCTTTGGATTCTTAAGCGGATCGGCTGCGGGTTTCTTCATAACAAAATTTAAAGTAACACCATTTATAATTACACTTGCATTAATGACGGTGTGGCGCGGTGTTGCTTTTGTTTATACAGACGGCAGACCGGTTTGGGGATTACCTGAAATGTTCAGTGTTCTTGGCGGTGGAAGATTTATTGGGATACCGGTCCCAACAATAATTATGATTATCATTTTTATTACAGCCCATATCGTTTTAACAAAAACAAGATTCGGCAGATATGTTTATGCCGTTGGCGGTAATGAAGAAGCGGCAAGACTTGTAGGAATTAAAACGAACAAAATTCTGATTACTGTTTATTCAATATGCGGATTGCTTTCTGCATTAAGCGGAATTCTGCTTGCATCAAGAATGAATTCTGGTCAGCCGAATGCAGGACAAATGTATGAACTTGATGTAATTGCTGCGGTTGTAGTTGGCGGAACAAGTCTTAACGGCGGAAGGGGAACAATCCTGGGGACATTCTTTGGCGCAATGCTTATCGCAATTTTACGCAACGGACTTAACCTGTTAAATGTGAATTCATATGTCCAGCAAGTTATGGTTGGAGTTGTAATTCTTCTGGCAGTTTTAATGGACAGAAAGAGGGGAAAATAAATAGAGAATGAATATGATTAAAGAAAAAACCACATTTATTATAGGTGCAGGAGCAAGTAATCCTTATGGTTATCCTACAGGGGGTCAACTGAGAGAAAAAATTTGTAAAGACACATGCAATAAAGTGAAGTTATTATTACCTCATAGTAAAACGCATGAAATAGACAAAAATTATAAATCAGATATTTATGATAAACTTATTGCTCTTTCTGAAGTATTTTATAAATCAAGTACACCATCAATAGACCTTTTTTTGTCACGCAATTTAGGTTATGCCAATATTGGCAAACTTGCTATTATTATAGAAATTTTAGAGGCAGAAAGAAATAGTCAGTTTAGAGAAGATATAGTACAAAGCGATCAAGATTGGTATTCATATTTGTATCGTTATTTAACGGATGGAATTATTTATAAGGATAATTACAAAGAATTTTCTAAAAATAATATCTCGTTTATAACATTTAACTATGATAGATCGCTAGAATATTTTCTTCACGAAAGTTTTCTGAATTCATTTAATTACGATGTGGATAGAACTGATCTTACTAATGAAGTAAAAAACATCTTCCTCGAACATGTTTATGGTGTTGTCGCACCGCTGCCATGGCAAGATATTATTAATTATTCATCTTTGGAATACAAATCTGAGTTTAATATTCAGTTGGTTCAATCATTAATTAAGAATATAAAAATGATTCACGAAAGAACCCTGCAAGATTTAAGAAGAATAACAAAAAGAATTCAAGAGGCACAAAGAATATTTTTCTTGGGATTTGGTTATGCAAATGAAAATCTTGAAATCCTTGATATTCCTAAAGTTATAGGTTCAAACACAAAAATATTTGGGACAGTCAAAGGTTTTTGTAAAAGGGAGCTAAATGAAATAAAAGGAAGATTCTTGCCAATGATTAAAGAATCAAAGATTATTTTAGAAGATTGTAATTGCCTTGAATTACTAAGAGATTATCTATAAAAAAGGAATCTTAAGATGAAATCACTCTATTACATTTGCTTAATTCTTTCCTTATGTATAAGTCTTTTTTCTCAAACACCTGTTGATAAAGCATCATCTCAGCTTGAGCAGCTTAGCGTTCTTTCTATTAATGATTGGAAGATGAGTGAGGATTTAACCAAGATAAAAGTTACTGGCAATCCTGTTCAAAAAGATTTTGATGACTCTGAATGGAAAACAGTAAAGCTTGATGATCAATTCAGAATGGATTCCTGCTGGTTCAGAAAAGAATTTGTTATTCCTGAAAATTACCTTGGAAGAAAAGTAACAGGCAAAATTAAGCTGCTTGTTTCTGTTGATGACTATGGCTATATGTACATCAATGGTGAAAATAAAGGCTACTTTCCATGGGACGGTGATTTTATTCTTTCTGATAATATAAAGCCGGGTGATAAAGTTGTTGTTGCAATTAAAGCAATAAATACCGGCGGTCCGCTTCGTTTAATACGTGCTCAGCTTGAACTTGAAAACGTGAAAGCTTTCCAAAATAAACTTCAGGGATTGGCACTAAGCTTACGAACAGGACAAAAACTTTTAAGTTTCGATACTTACCAGGAAAATTCCAACGCAAAGACCGATCCGAAAATTGATAAATCAACAGACAACAAAGAAGATAAAATCAGGCTGAATAACCTTTTGCAGAAACAGGCTTCCAAAATTGATTTTTCTAAAATTGAAAGCGGTAAACTTGAAGATTTTGAAAAGCAGATTGATGAGATAAGAACAGCTTTGAAAACTGTGGGTGATTTTGCTAAACGGTTTACACTCTATTTTACTTCCAACGCTCATATTGATGCCGCATGGTTATGGCGCTCAAAAGAAACTATTGCGGTTTGCGAAAGAACTTTCAGTTCTGTCTTTAACATAATGGAAGCAAAGCCTGATTTTACTTATACCCAAAGCGCTGCAGCATATTATGATTGGATGGAAAAACTTTATCCCGATATTTATAAAAAAATTAAAAGCCGGATTGCTGACGGACGCTGGGAAGTTATTGGTGGAATGTGGATTGAACCGGACTGCAATCTTATTGACGGTGTAAGCTGGATGCACCAGACTTTGTATGCAAAAAAATATTTTAAAGAAAAACTTGGTCAGGATGTTAAAATCGGATGGAATCCGGATTCGTTCGGCTACAACTGGAATATGCCGATGTTTTATAAAAATGCCGGCATTGATGCTTTCATTACACAAAAGATTAGCTGGAACGAAACAAATGTTTTTCCGTACAGAGTATTCTGGTGGCAGTCTCCCGATGGCTCCCAAATTCTAACTTATTTTCCATTTGATTACGGCAATTCAATTACACAGGTTTTTGATTTTATTGATTGGCTGAGACAGTTTGAATCAAATACCGGTTACAAAAAACTTATGGTGCTGTTCGGAGTTGGAGACCACGGCGGCGGACCTTCAATTGATATGATTGATAGAATTGAAAATCTTCGCACACTCGATATTTTTCCTACGGTAGAATATGGTACTGCTTCAAACTATCTGAACTGGTTAAGAACAACTGATCTATCCAAACTTCCTGTATGGAAAAATGAATTGTATCTTGAATACCACCAGGGAACGTTTACAACACAGGCAAAGAATAAAGAGTACAACCGCAAAAGCGAAGCTCTCCTTACTAATACAGAAAAGTTTTCTTCATTCGCAAAACTGTTCGGGGCAATAGATAATTCTTCATTACTGGAAAATTCATGGAAGACAACATTGTTTAATCAGTTTCATGATATACTTCCCGGTTCAAGCATAAGAGAAGTTTATATTGATGCTCTTGATGAATACAAGCAAGCAGTGAACGTTACTAATTTCGTATTAAAAAATTCTCTTAATGAAATCAACAAACAGATTAATACATCAGATATAAAGGATGGAATTCCTTTAACAGTATTTAATTCACTTAACTGGAACAGAACTGATGTTGTTAAAGTCAAGCTTAAGGAAGGCGATAAGACTAAATATTATGTGTTTGATACGAACGGAAAAGAAATTCCTTCCTGGGCATATCATAAAGATAATTTGACCAAAGAATTAATTTTTGTTGCCAATAATGTGCCGGCACTTGGATACAAGACATATGAGTTGAGAGTGAAGAACGAAGAGCGGAAGAATGAGGAACAAGCTGAAATAAACGCAAATAAGAATCAGCTTGAGAATCAGTTCTTCAAAATTAATCTTGATCTGGAATCAGGCTGGATAAACAGCATAACAGATAAAAGAAATGGAAAAGAAATTCTTAATGGCGCCGGTAATGAGCTTCAGCTTCTTGAAGATAAACCACGTAACTGGGACGCATGGAATATTGGTCTTACAGGTGTTAAATATCCTTCTACCTTCAGAAAGGCTGAAGTGGTTGAAGATAATGATGTGCGCAAAGTAGTAAGACTTGAGCGTGATTATTTGCAGCCGGGAGTTAAAAAAGATTTTCCAACCGAAGATTTTCCTTCATCATTCTTTACACAGGATATAATTCTTTATAAGGAATTGGACAGAATTGATTTTAAAACCAATGTTGACTGGTGGGAAGAAAAGACAATGCTTAAAGTTGCGTTTCCGCTTTCGTTCAGTGATTCTGTTGCAACTTACGAGATTCCTTTCGGATCAATTACACGCTCAACAGGAAATACCACAAGTATTGAGAAAGCACAGTATGAAGTTCCTGCGATGCGCTGGGCAGATGTTACTTCCGGAAATTATGGTGTAACCTTGCTTAATAATTCTAAGTACGGATACGATATAAAAGGAAATGTGATGAGACTTTCACTGCTTCGTTCACCCAAATGGCCAGACCCTACGGCAGACAGAGGTAAACATTCTATTGAGTATTCTCTTTATCCTCATATAGGAAACTGGAAAGATGCAGATGTTGTAAGGAAGGGATATGAATTTAACAATCCTTTAATTGCTGTAATGAATGACATTCACAAAGGTGGATTGTCTTTATCAAAATCCTTCGTTCAGCTTGATGCCGATAATCTGATTCTTACACAGATTAAGAAAGCTGAAGATTCTGATGCCTGGATTGTTCAATGGTATGAAGCCGAAGGGCGCGATACAAATGCAAATTTAATTTTGCCATTTACTCCAAATAAAGTTTTTATCTCAAATTTCCTTGAGGAAGAAAAGGAACAATTATTCTTCGAGAAAAACCTGGTTACTGTTCCAACTAAGAAAAATTCGGTGGTTACTCTTAAAATATATTTTAACAAATGATAAACATTTATCTAAATAATATAATTCTGTTAAATAGCATAGAATTTTTTTCATGGCTCTTTTACTGAGGTGTCTTCATGAATCTTAATATAATTGATCTGATAATTATTGCAACTTATATGCTTGCAATGATTTTACTTGGTTTGGTAATCCGTAAGCAGGCAACTAAACATCCTGAGGCATACTACCTTGGCGACAGAAATATTCCCTGGTGGATGCTAGGGTTATCTGGTTGTTCAAGTTATATTGATATCGGTGGTACAATGGCATTGGTTGGAGCAATGTTTTATCTCGGCTTAAAGTCAATCTGGATGACTCATATTTTCTGGGGTTGGTTGATAATTTGTTTTTACATGGCGTTCCAGGGAAAATATATCCGCCGCTCCGGTGTTATGACTTTTGCCGAGTGGAATGAAACTCGTTTCGGTACAACTAAAGATGCGGAGCTTGCAAGAATATTTGCCGCCTCATTTCTTTTAATCCTGATGATCTGCAACCTTATGTTTATGGCAGTTGGTACCGGAAAATTTGCAGAAGAGTTTTTACCATTCGGTAAGATTGAATCTACGGCAATTGTATTTGCAGTGGTTGGAATTTATGTAACTCTTGGCGGATTCTTTGGAGTAATTCTTACAGACATCTTTCAGACTTTATTAATTTTTATTGGCGCAATTGTTTTAACGGTGATGGCGTTTAATCTTGGCGGTAACAGTTTTATATTAACTAAAAATCCGGAGTGGTATTCGCTGGCTCCATCCTGGCAATTGTGGAATGGATATATGAAAGAAGCAGCCCCGGCGTACCAGCATTTTAATATGTTCGGGCCTGTAATGCTTGCGGGATTTTCATGGTTAATCTTTCGCGTGCTTGCCGGCCCAAACGTTTGGGACTTCCAGTTTTTCTTAACAACTAAAAGTCCGCGTGACGCTTCTCTTGCCGCCGGAATGTGGACGGTCGGTTATACTCTTCGCTGGATTATTGCCTGTGCATTTCTTTCTCTTGGTATTTATTATTTTGGTGAACAGGCTGCAGCTAATCCTCAATCCTTTGATGCCGAAAAGATAATGCCTTTCGTTCTTAAAAAACTTCCGGTTGGTATGCAGGGGTTGTTTATGGCAGTGTTGCTTGCTGCTTTAATGTCCACGCTTAGTGCGATGATAAACGTTACAAGTTCAGTAGCAACAAATGATTTTCTTAAAAGATATTTTGCAACAAAGCTTAAACCCAAACAGGTTGTAAGATATGGTCAGCTTGCATCAGTCCTTGCAATAATAATTGGATTTATAATGAGCCTTTTGTTTACAGATATAATTACAGCATGGGAAACGATGATATTTGTTGTGGTAACAATGATCCTTGTTCCTTCTACTTTCAGATGGCACTGGTGGCGTTTCAGCGCAAAAGCTTTTGTGTGGGGAATGGCTGCATCAACAGTAATAATTGCCCTTCAGAAAATCTTTTTTGCTGATTGGTCTGCCGCTTTAACGCTTGCTGTAGATATTATCGGCTCATTCATTACAACGCTGATTATTGGGTTCGTATTTAAACCGACTGATATGGAAGTACTGGTAAAGTTTTATTCAAAAGTACGCCCGTTAGGATTCTGGAAACCTGTACGTCTTGAAGCTGAAAGAAGAGGATTGGTTCCAATTGGAGATAAGATGCCTGCAATGGATGGATTGAATGGAATACTAACAATTTTCTTCCAGGTGTCGTTAGCATTAATTCCGTTTTATCTTATTCTCCAGTTCTGGGGAAATATGATGATGTGGATAGGAATCTTCCTTGTTTTAGGAGTAGTTCTGTACTTTACCTGGTACAAGAATCTCCCGGCAAAGGATGAAGTATAATGATATTACTAAATTGCCGTCAGCTTTAGCTGACGGAGTAAAAAAAATTTCTTATAAACAGAAAGATGAATTAAGTAAATAAAAACATAAGTAAGTAATAAAATTAAACAACTAAGATTTAGTGAACTGGAAATGTGAGTCACTAATTGGAAACAAATATATTCCAACTCCCAACTCCCAATTCCTAATTTCCAATTTCCAGTTTGAATGAGTATAACATGAGTACACCAAAGCTTCACTTAATCTGCAATGCACATCTGGATCCCGTTTGGCAATGGCAATGGGAAGAAGGATGCGCAGAAGCCCTTTCAACTTTTAATACTACAGTACAGATTTTAAAAGAAAATGATGAACTTATCTTCAATCATAATGAAGCGGTTCTTTACAGGTGGGTTCAAAAATATAATCCTGTTCTGTTTAAAGAAATCCAGAAACTGGTTGAAGAAGGACGATGGTGTATAAGCGGCGGCTGGCATCTTCAGCCGGATGTTAATTTGCCTGGTATCGAATCAATCATAAGAAATATTATTGAAGGAAGAAAATTCTTTAAAGAATATTTTAACGCCGAACCGAAAGTTGCTTATAACTTTGATTCGTTCGGTCACTCAGGCGGATTGCCTCAGGTGCTTAACCTTGCAGGTTATAAAATGTATGTTCATATGCGCCCGCATCACCCTGAATTAATTCTTCCTGCTTCAATTTATAAATGGCGCGGAGTTGATGGGTCTGAAATTATAAGTTACAGAATAGAAGTTGGTCTTTATCATACTGAATATGAAAACATTGAACAAAGATTAAGTGAAGGCGTTGAGCTTGCGCTTAAGTTAAACCGCGATGTAGCAGTGTTCTGGGGAATAGGTGACCACGGCGGCGGCGCAACCAGAGAAGATCTGAAGAAGATAAATAATTTTAAAG
>CAZIDB010000087.1:0-18192 GCA_964537965.1 uncultured Melioribacter sp.
GATGCTCATCTGTTCGATTTTCATGTTGATGAAGAACCGATAACAAATTCAATGAGGCTTAACGTCAGGATTAATTTTTAGCTAATAAAGTATTTTCATTGTTTGGTTCGTCAAACCCAAAACAAGAAGTTTAATATGAAAAATGTACAAACCTGTAAAAATTGTTCTGCAGAAAATCCGTTTTACCAGTTGATATGTGTAAAATGCAATTCATATCTTAGAGAAAGAGTTGTCAATATCGATTTGTGGGATACCATCGGGAAAATGATTGAATCACCTTCGGAAATGTTCAGGAGAATTATTTTTGCCGAACATAAAAATTTTACATTCCTTTTAACATTTTTTATTGCATTAAAAATATTAATTAGTTCATTTATTGTACTTCCTTATTTCAAGTTGGATTCATACCTATCTAATAATTTATTTGTCTATTCTGTATTCAGCATAATCTTTGTCTATATATTAATTTATGCTTCGGCTACAGTCCTGAAAATTCTCACCGGAATATTCAATCTTAAGTCGCGTGTTAGTGATAATTCAGCCGTCATTATTTATGCATTTATCCCATATATATTTGGTTTGATAATACTCTTTCCGGTTGAGTTGGTTTTATTTGGGCAATACCTATTTTCAGTAAATCCTTCTCCGTTTATGTTAAAGGAATTTGCAAGTTATGTTGTTCTGGGTATAGAAGGAATTCTATTTTTGTGGAGCATAACATGGTTGTTTTTGGGAATCAATTCATTTACAAAAACAAAAATCTTCTCTTTACTTTCTGCAGTAATGATATTTTTGATAGTAAATCTGTTCCCGCTTCTTCTTCTGCTGATTTAGTTTATAAAAATAAAATATTTCTAAAGGAATTTATTAATGGAATCAATTTTTGAAAAAGAAAAAGAATTATTTCTTCCAACCTACAACAGAATACCAATTGAAATTTCTCACGGTGAAGGGGTATTTCTCTTTGATAAAACAGGTAAAAAGTATATGGATTTTTTTTCCGGGCTTGCTGTAAACGCTTTGGGATATGCTCATCCTAAAATTGTTAAAGCAGTATCGGAACAGATTTCAAAGTTTGCACATCTTTCAAATAATTATATAACTGATATTCAGGTTGAGTTTACAGAAAAGCTTTTGAAATATTCTAAAATGTCCAAAGCATTTTTAACTAACAGCGGAACAGAAGCAATTGAAGGTACATTAAAACTTATTCGTTTAAAAGTTGGACCGGAGAAAAAAATATTTTCACTTACAAATTCATTTCATGGCCGAACGTACGGTGCAATGACATTAACAGCAAGGGAGAAGTACAAAAAGGGATTTGAACCTTTGCTGCCTAACATTTTTCATATAAATCATAATGATATTGATGATTTGCAAAATAAGATTAATGAAGATACTGGTGCAGTAATTATTGAATTCATTCAGGGAGAAGGCGGAATAAATGAAGCCTCAGAAGAATTTCTACGGAAAATAATTGAATTAAAGGAGAAGTACGATTTTATTCTTGTTGCGGATGCGATTCAGGATGGTATTGGCAGAAGCGGTAAAGCCTTTGTCCACGAGTATTTCAATATTAAACCTGACATAATCGTTTCGGCAAAAGCTATTGGTGGAGGATTGCCCTTAGGAGCATTTTTAACAACAGATGAATTTACAGATGTTTTTCACGTTGGTCAGCATGGAACAACCTATGGTGGAAATCCTGTTTGCTGCGCTGCCGGTAAAGTAGTTTTGGAAGAAGTTTTTGAAAATGGTTTGATTGAAAAGGTAAATGAACTTGGGACTTATTTTAAGAATGAATTAAAACTTTTACAAAAACAATTCCCGGGAAAAATAAAGGAAGTGAGAGGCAGAGGATTTATTCTTGGTGTTGAATTACTAACAGAAGGTGCGATTTATATAAAGCAATTTAGAACTGCCGGTATTCTTGCTAATTGTACTAATCTTAAGGTGATACGGATTTTACCTCCCTTAATATCAAACAAAGAAAATATTGATTTCTTCTTACACACATTTAAAAAGATTCTTGAAAGTAATTAGTAAATGAAAATTAAAACAAATGTTCTGATAATTGGAAGCGGCATTGCCGGTTTGTATGCTGCATTAAATATTGATCCGAAGTATGAAGTATATGTTGTTACTAAGAAGAATAGTACTGAATCAAATACTAATTATGCGCAGGGTGGTATTGCATCTGTTATTGATTCATCTGACTCGTTTCAGAAGCATATTAATGATTCTATGATTGCCGGAGCTGGACTTTGCAGACAGGATATAGTTGAAATAATGGTGCAGGAAGGACCACAGAGAATTAATGATTTGATAAATCTTGGCACAAAGTTTTCATATAAGAATGGCAATCTCGATCTTGCTAAAGAAGGAGGACATTCTGAAAAGAGAATTGTACATGCTGCTGATTTAACCGGAAGTGAAGTTGAAAGATCTTTACTGGAAGCAGTTAATCATCGCAAAAATATTCACCTGCTCGAAAACCATATTGCAATCGATCTTATAACCGAACACAATGTTTTGAATTTAAGGAATCAAATTAGCAATACCAGACATTGCTGGGGAGCATATATCCTTGATATAAATAATAATATCGTTAAAACATTCATCTCCAACATTACAATTCTTGCAACGGGTGGTTTGGGGCAGGTTTATCTGCATACTACTAATCCGCAAATAGCAACAGGAGACGGATTTGCGGTTGCTTATAGGGCAGGAGCCAAGATCGGTAATATGGAATTTATTCAGTTCCATCCAACTTCATTTTATAGTAACGAGGTTGGAAGTATTTTTAACCCTTCGTTTTTAATCTCTGAAGCAGTAAGGGGTTTCGGCGGTAAGTTAAGATTAAAAACAGGTGAAGAGTTTATGCATAAGTACGATTCACGCCTGGAACTTGCTCCACGGGATATTGTAGCAAGAGCAATTGATAATGAATTAAAAAAGCGCGGTGATGATTATGTCTTCCTGGATGTCACCTTTAAATATTCAGATGATATAAAAGAACATTTTCCCCATATTTATAAAAGATGTTTAGAGAAGGGGATTGATATAACCAAAGATTATATTCCGGTTGTTCCGGCGGCTCACTATGCATGCGGTGGGGTTTTAGTTGATAGCAACAGCCACTCCTGCCTAAATGGATTATATGCTTGTGGTGAAGTTTCAATGACGGGTGTACACGGTGCAAACAGATTAGCAAGCAACTCACTATTAGAAGCACTTGTTTTTTCACACAGAGCTGCCAATCAAATTAATCTTAACTTAAATTCTATCGAACTTATTCCTGAAATACCGGAATGGGATGATTCAGGTACGCTTTCGGCAGATGAAAAGGTCATGATTTCTCATAGTTTCAGAGAAGTAAAACAATGTATGTGGGATTATGTAGGGATTGTCAGATCAGATTTACGGTTACAGAGGGCAGAAGATCGCATAAAACTGCTTCATAAAGAGGTTGAAGAATTGTATAAGAAGACAAAAGTATTTGAAGATATACTTGAGTTACGAAACCTGATTACTTGTTCACTTATTATTATTGAATCAGCAAAATTAAGAAAGGAAAGCAGGGGGCTACATTACACATTAGATTATCCTGAATTATTAAAACCTCAGGAAACAATTATTCAGAATATAATCTTATAAATGATGTAAGAATTTTTCGATGATTAATCCGTATCTGATACCTTTAGTACTAACTCTAACTTCTTTTATTTTTAAAAGATCACTCAATTTATACAATAAAAGTGTACCACTTAAAATTATATCTTCACGTCCGGATAATATTTTTGGATAATTGCTAAGTAATTTTTTTGAATTATAGCTTGCAAAATGGTCAATAAAATTTTTCAAATCAATTTGTGATAGAATTGTTTTGTCAACAATATGTTCATCATATTCAGCTAAATGATTTTTAATTGCTGCAATGGAAGTTGGTGTACCTGCAACAGCAACTGTTGGAAGTCCAGGTGAAATTTCCATAAGCTCATCTAAAAAAATATTTGTTATAAATTTGTTAAGGTTAGAAATTTCTTCTGATGTTGGAGGATCCTTAGTAAAGAACTGTTCACTTAAACTTACTACTCCTATAGGATAACTTTTTCTAAATTCTATTTTACTTTCTTTACCATAAATAATTTCAGTACTACCACCACCAATATCTATTACCGTGCTCTCACTTAACACATCAGGATATACAGCACCAAGATAACTTAATTCAGCCTCCTTCTCCTTAGTAACAATTTCAATTTTTAAATTCAATGAATTGTAAATTTCTTCCAATATTTCATCCGAGTTTTGAGCAAGCCGAAATGCATTTGTTCCGACGGCAAAAATATATTTGCATTTATATTTTTCAATTAAAAATAGAAACTCTTCAAGAATTACTTTCAAATGTTCTATCTGTGGTCTATCAATTTTTCCATTTTGTTTTAATCCTTTACCTATGCGTGGCATACGGTATTCATTAATGATAGGAATAATCTCTTTTGTCTCAGGATTAATATCAGCTATAAGTAAAATGATAGTATTTGTTCCAATATCAATTGAAGCAACATTCATATTTTTTTAATATCTTTTCGACAAATATATAAGATTATTATGGAAAAATTAAAAACCCCGGCTAAATTTATTCTGTTTATAACTCTACTGAGCGGCATTCTCTGGTTGGGAAGTTATACTGCGCGATTATTTTTGACATACCAGTTATTTCAACCAAAGAATCTATCATTAAAATCCTATATCAATGCGAGTAACTTATCTGGAATATATACAACTCTTACACCAATAATTACATTTACATTTATCTGTTATATCGTTTTTTTTATAGGCTTTACTTTATTTCTTATTGTATCTAAAATAAGTCTTAAAAAAGAAGGCTGGCTTTTTATAACCCTGCTCATTATTTATATAACAGCACCTTTCGAACTTTTTCTTATGACTCTGGATTGGAAAACAATTATGATTTTATTGAGTGAAAATTTTAAGTCCGAAGAAATTACTCAGTTGTTTATGAAAAGGTTATCCCTTTTAAGTTCCTTTTCACTTATTGAGATATTTTCATTCGTGGGTATAATCTTTCTGGTTGTATTTAAACCTTTAAGAATCAAATCTTAATATGAAACTAAAAGAAAAAGAATTTGAAGAAGTCTTAGATGAACTTAAATCATTAGCAAATGAACTTGGTGCTACTGTTAGATTCGAAAAAGGTGATTTTAAAGGAGGATATTGCTTATTAAAAGACTCAAAAGTTATTGTTATAAACAAATTGGCTAACTTACAGCGAAAAGTGATGATACTTTCGGCAGCCTTGAAAGAACTTGGAATAGAATCTATTTATCTTAGTCCGAAGTTAAGAGAAATTATAGAAGAAATGGTTGAGAGTAACGATGAAAATTCTAATACTAAACGGTCCTAATCTGAATTTATTGGGGAAAAGAGATAAAACCCAATATGGTGAACACTGCCTTTCCGATATTGAAAATCTTGTAAAGAATGAATTCAAAAATCATTTATTCGAATTTTACCAGACTAATTTAGAAGGCGAATTAATTGATCAGATTCAAAAAGCAGAAACTTACTTCGATGGAATAATAATTAATCCCGGTGGTTATGCTCACACATCAGTTGCAATAAGAGATGCACTGAACGAATCAAAGCTACCAAAGATTGAAGTTCATCTGTCAAATCTTGCTAAAAGGGAAGAGTTTAGACAAATCAATATTACAGCATCTGTATGCGATGGCTATTTGTCTGGTTTTAAACATTTAGGATATTTAGCCGCAGTTTATTTATTAGAAAAAATCAACTCGAAAGCTTCTTGATATTTTAATGTGAATATAAACCTTTTCTAATCGAAATTACTAATTGAATTATCTAAAAAGCTTAGTCTTAATATTTTACAAACAATATCTATTGTAAATATTGAAATTTGATACTCATTTTTGTAATTTGAAGTCAAAATTCTAGAGTCTCAAATGAAAGACCTGAGTATTAAAAAATTATATTATTCAATAAGTGAAGTAAGCAAACTTGCTGACTTAGAACAATATATCTTAAGGTATTGGGAAACTGAATTTGAAGAATTAAAACCTTCCAAAAACCGGGCAGGAAACAGGATCTATACAAATAAAGATATCCAAACGATAATGAAGATTAAAAAATTACTCAGGGATGAAAAATATACAATTGAAGGTGCGAAGAAAATTATTAAAGACAAAACAGAAGAAGACATTGAGCAGACTCAGTTATTCCCAGAACCAGCTATAATAAAAGAAATAAAAAAGAGTCCAGAAAGCGGTAATAACAATTTCCAGAATGAATTAGTTGAAATAAGAAATTTTTTACTTGATATTTTCAATAAGATTTAAAATTTCGGAACGTGGCGCAGTCCGGTAGCGTACTTGAATGGGGTTCAAGGGGTCGCGGGTTCAAATCCCGCCGTTCCGACTAAAGGCATTTTTATAAATGCCTTTTTTTGTTTTTAACCTTTTCTTACTTTTACACACAAAATTTAGGAATAAAATTGTTACCAGATAAACCAAACTCTTATTGCGGAATATTCGGAATCTATGGCAATCAATCTTCATCAATAATTACTTATTATGGTTTACATGCATTGCAGCACCGTGGTCAGGAAGCTTCAGGAATTGTCTCTGCTGAAGAAAGAGAAAATGGTAAAATAACTTTTAATGTTCATAAGAGTTTAGGATTAGTATCAGAAGTTTATGATGATAATATTTTGAATAATGATCTGAAAGGTTTTGCAGCTATAGGACATAACCGGTATTCTACTACCGGTGCTTCAGAATCAAGAAAGAACATTCAGCCTTTTGTAGTGAATTACAGGATGGGACACCTTGCCGTTGCACATAACGGTAATCTTACAAATGCTTACATTCTAAGAGAAAAACTTGTTGACGACGGAGCTATATTTCAGACAACAAGTGATACGGAAGTAATACTTCATTTAATTGCAAGAAGTAAGTTAAATGAGCAGGTTGAACAGGTTAAAGAAGCTCTGAAATTAATTGAAGGAGCTTACTGCCTTGTGATTCTTACCAACGATAAACTAATTGCAGCAAGAGATCCTCACGGATTCAGACCTTTGGTAATTGGAAAATTAAACGGAAGTTTTATTATATCATCTGAAACATGTGCACTGGATATAAATCAAGCGGAATATATCCGGGATGTTGAACCCAATGAGATGATAGTTATCGATAGGGATTTAACTTCACTTGAGAATCTGAAAAGTTTTAAAATTCACGAAACTCAACCGGTTAAAAAGCAATGCATCTTTGAATATATTTATTTCTCCCGCCCGGATAGCAGAATCTTTGGTCATAGCGTAGATAAAATGAGAAGAAAGCTCGGAAAAATTTTAGCTAAAAATCATCCGGTTAAAGATAAAGAAGATCAAAAAGTAATTGTAATAAGCGTCCCTGATAGTTCTAATACAGCAGCATTAGGATACGAAAGCCAGCTTATTAAAGATGGCATTAAAGCTAAATTTGAAATCGGATTGATAAGAAGCCATTATATAGGCAGGACGTTTATTATTCCCGGCAAGCAAAAGCGAGAGATCGGAGTCAGAGTAAAATTTAATATTGTTAAAGGAGTTCTTCATAATAAAACAGTTGTTCTTGTAGATGATTCGATTGTGAGGGGAACAACATCCAAACAACTTGTAAACCTTATTAAAGAAGCCGGACCTAAAGAAATTCATATTAGAATTTCTTCTCCGCCAATAATAAATCCTTGTTTTTACGGTATGGATTTTCCATCCAAGGAAGAATTGATTGCTTACAATATGAAATCTGATATTGATAAAATCAGAGAATACCTTGACGTTGACAGTTTAGAATATCTGACTATTGATGAACTACTTGATGCAATGGTTGAACAGGAACCGGAACATTTTTGTACGGCCTGCTTCTCTGGTAATTATCCAACAGACATAAATAGCTCCATTAACAAGGAAGTTTATGAAGAGTAAATTATTTTTATTCTTCTTTATACTTGCTGCAGTTACATTTTCTAAAACTACATTTTTCATTAAGTACAGGAAAAATGTAACCGCTAATGAAATCGAATCAATTATTGCGACTAAAAATTTAGGGTTAAAGCAAACCAATTCGGTTTTATCCAAAAACAGTTCTAATATTTCTATAAAATATTTTGCTAAAGGATTAGGAAATGAATCGGATGCTCTTGCCAACATCATAAAGGTTGAGACAGATTCAGACATTTCGCAAAGTGAACTTGAGAATATTTTTAGCTCTGTTGCTGATGTTGAATATGTGCAAAAGAGTAATATCTATAAAATTGATATCATCCCGGATGACGAACATTTATCGGAACAATGGGGTTTGGTTAATACTAATTCGTTCTCAGCCTGGGATATAACTAAAGGAAAAGATACTGTTGTTGTTGGAGTAATTGATACCGGGATTGATTATCTCCACGAGGATATTGCTTCCAATATTTTCATAAACAAAAACGAAGACCTGAACGGCAACAATAAACTTGATGCTTCTGATTTAAATGGAATTGACGATGATAATAACGGTTTTATTGATGATGTTATTGGCTGGGACTTTACTGACAGACAGGGATTTCCTTTTGATTCTACAGGTGGAGATTATCTGAATTGGGATAATAATCCTTTAGACGATAACGGCCACGGTACAAACGTAGCAGGAATAATTGCAGCAGAATCAAATAATAAAATCGGAATTTCCGGGATTGCACCTAATGTGAAATTACTCAACCTTAGGGCTTTCGATCCCACTGGTAACGGGGAAGAAGATGATGTTGCTGCGGCAATTCTTTATGCAGTTAAACAAAAAGTAAAAGTGATTAATATGAGTTTTGGTGATGCATCTTTCTCTTTGGTTCTTAAAGATGTAATTAATTATGCGTACAACAAAGGAGTTATTCTAATTGCAAGTGCGGGGAATGATGGAAAAAATATTCTGCATTATCCTTCCGGTTATTCTGAAGTACTGAGTGTGGGTGCTTCAACTAAAGAAGATTATATCGCAAACTTTTCAAACTTTGGTTCTACAATAGATTTAATTGCACCCGGTTCAGAGATATTTACTACAGCAATCGGAAATAAATATACGAGCATTGGCGGAACATCAGCAGCAGCGCCTTTTGCAAGCGGTGTGGCAGCTTTAATTAAATCTGTAAAGAATTTTTCACCGGATGAGGTTTACCAGATACTAAAATCTACAAGTGACGATATTCAACCGGTTGGATGGGACGACAGAAGCGGCGCCGGAAGATTAAATGCATTTAATGCGCTTAGCGCTTTGGCTCCTGCAATCGTAAGATTTGATTCACCAAAACAGGATTATTGCACTAATAAAGATTCAATGAAAATAATTGTTACTGCATTATCGCCGTACTTTGTAAATTATGATCTGGATTATGGAATTGGAAATAACCCTACAACCTGGACAACACTTATCGACAAACAAACCAACCAGGTTAATAATAAAAATATCTTTAATCTTTCGGTTAAAAATTTTAAGGATTCGGTTTATACATTACGCCTGCTTGTAAGACAAGTTAACGGTAGGAATCTTGAAGAAAGAATTAATTTCATTATTGACAGAACACCACCACAGATAGAATTGGTTTCCTTAAGCAATTCTTACTATGGTGAAAAATCAACCGTGCTTGCACAGGTTTATACAAGCGATATAAGTACATTAAAAATGTTCTACAGGCAAAAGGGAACAGCAGATTTCAGCTTTACCTCTCTGGATGGTTTTAACACAAATACTTTTTTTGTAAAACAACTTCATTACGGTTTCATCCCGAAATCAATTTTAAATTCGAATACCACTTATGAAATTTATTTTGAGGCAGAAAATTTAGCGGGATTAAAAAGCATCCTGAAGAATAAGGATAATTATTATGAAGTAACCTCCGACAAAAGCTTCAATATAATTCCTGAGTATAAACAGGATTTTACTTTACCATATGGAAACATCTTTAAAAATCCGGTCAACTTTACAAATCAGAATTATTCCGAGCTGTTACTTCAGGAAGCTGTGAATTCTAAATACTCAACTTACTTGTATAAGTTAGAAGGAGACAAATTAATAAAAGTTGATTCAACTAAAACAAAATTTCCAAAAGAGTACGGAGACTTTAACAATAACGGCAAATGGGATTTGTTAAGCTCATTCAGCAGAAACGGAATAATTGATGAGCAAAGTAATTTAAATTCCACCTCACTTAATCAGCAATATAGTGATACTACAGGAAACTTTTTTCCAATTCTTGCAAAGGATTTAGATAATGATGGTAAGGTTGAGATATTATCTTTAATGAAAGATTCGGTTTTAGCTGTGTGGCAGGTTAATAATAACCTGTCTGTTACTTTGGAAGATACTCTCAGAAATTTTTCGCAAAAAGATAAATTAGATTCCGAGACAAATATTTTTCCGTTTGCAAATGCAGAAATAGCTGACGCAAACAATGATGGCAAGAATGAAATCTGGGCAGTTGATCATGACGGCGATATAATGAGTTTTGGTGTTGATGGAATAAATTCATATTCACGCAGAGAAGTAATCCATACGGATTTTGCAAGCACTGCTTCCATAATTTCTAAAGGTGATTATGACGGAGACAATATTGAAGACATTGCCGTACTGCTGCAATCCTCAGATAATTATAGTATTGCACCTTATAATTTTCTTTTAGTGTTTAATACTAACGAAAATAAATTGAATGTGGTGTTTGAAAAATATTTTATTGATCCATCTGCCGAATATAATTCATCATTCAGAAAAGTTGAAAGCGCACTAAGATTAGCAGATATTAATAATGACCAGGTGGATGAGATTGTTCTTTTCGCTTTTCCTTACTCATATATTTTCAGTTATGATGGCGGAAAGAATACAGTTATTAACTACAAAGAAAATATAAATTCAAATTCTGTTTTTATCGGGGATATAAATTCCAACGGAATTCCCGAGGTAGCATTTCCAACTTCAAATGGAATTGATTTTTACGAATTTATTAAAACAGACAGACCTAACACCCCAAATAATTTAACGGGTTATAGTATTGATTCATCTTCTGTTCAATTAGCATGGGAAGGGAATAGCAACAAATATTACATTTTAAGAGGAGTGAATAATTCACTGTCAATAATGGATTCAACTGATGGAAATATTTACCTAGATAATAATGTTTCCAAAGGTGCAAAGTATTTCTACCAGGTTATCGCAAATGATGAAACAAAAACTGTAAAAAATTCTTCTCCGAGTAACATTGTTGAGATATTTGTTCATAACCCGGCAAAGGTTATCGACGCAAAAAGTTTATCTGCAAAGAATATTCTTTTAACCTTTGATGAAAAAGTAAAAAATACTATTGAGAATATTCAATCATTCAAAGTTAATAATTCCGTAATCCCTTCATCAGTATCTTCTGAATCCGAAAACTCTTATCTGCTCAGTATGAAAGAATCTCTGCCGATAGGGGAGAATAGAATAATGATTAATGGTTTAAGAGATTTTTACAATTCACCCATTGCCATTGATACAATTTTCTTTGAAGTTGAACAAACGGAGCAGCAAGAACAGTTTTATATTTCTTCATTCAAATTAGCATCCGATAATGAAGTAAGAATTAATTTTAACCTGGCTGTCAATCAGAATTCATGCCTGCAGTTCTCAAACTATGAATTCAACCCATCAAACTCAGTTACTTCAGTTAGTTTTGCAGATGGAGGAAACAACTCAATCACATTGAAAACAGAAAAACCAGTCTCTTCCATTGGTAAAGAATTCAGATTAAAACTGAAAAATATTATTTCATCTGAGAGTACCGGAAGCATTAGAATAAATGAAGAAACCGGCAGCTACATCATTCTTTCATCCTATGCAGATCATCTTGAAAATATTTTTGTATATCCATCTCCAGTAAGATTAAAGGATAATAATCTTCTTACGTTCGCCAACCTGACTAAACGGGCAAAGATTATTATATTTAACCTCAATGGAAATAAAATTAAAGAACTTTATGAAGACAACGGTGATGGCGGAGTTGAATGGGATCTGAAAACAGACGACGGCAGCGTCATCAGTTCAGGTGTTTATATTTACAGGGTAACAAGCATTGACGATAATAACAACGAAGGCAATAATAAAATAGGTAAATTCGTGGTAATAAAATGATTAAAGGCATTAAGCTTGATGAAATTTTTACATTAGCAAATCTTCTTAGCTTTATAAGGTTATTATTCTGCTTCCCGGTAATATATCTTATAATGGTAATGGACAGATCATATTCAACAAGAGTAATAACCGTAATCGTTCTTCTTATTGCGGCATCCACTGATTATCTGGATGGTTACTTTGCAAGAAGATTCAACAAGGTAAGTGAACTTGGCAAAATAATTGATCCGTTAGCAGATAAAGCGTTGGTCGGAGTTATCGTACTGTTCCTTTACATCAAAGGAGAAATATCTGATTTTTATATAACGATTACTTTGGGAAGAGACTTATTGATTTTCATCGGCGGAATGTATGTTTCAGTTAAAGTTGGGAAGGTAATTCCTAGCGATATGATAGGTAAAATAACAGTTACAATAATTGGATTTTTTCTGCTTTCAGTTATTCTGAAATTAGAGCAATACCAAAACACAATCTTTTTAATTTTTGAATATGGAAGCATTGCACTCATTTTTATATCATTCATAAATTATACCGTAAGAGGTATTAAAATATTAAGGACTAATTCATAATGAAATTATTCAGCAACATAAATTTTAATAAACTGAAAGAAGGCTTAGCAAAAACAAGAGACAAACTCGTTAACAAGATAGTGGAAACTGTTTCCGGAAAAGCAAAACTTGATGAAGAAATTCTTGAGGAACTGGAAGATGTTTTGTTAAGCAGCGATCTGGGATTTGATACTACAGAAAAAATAATAAACAATACAAAGGTAAAACTAAAATCAATTAAGGACAGAAGCCAGGATAGCATTCTTAACACTATTCAGGAAGAGCTGACGAATATTCTTTTAGAAAACTATAAAGGAAGAATTGAAAACGAGATTGATAAATTCAAACCGTATGTAATTTTGATTGTTGGTGTAAACGGAGTAGGAAAAACCACAACAATAGGAAAGCTTGCACACAATTTTAAAAAGTCAGGGTTGGACGTTTTAATTGGTTCGGCAGATACATTCAGAGCTGCTGCAAATGAACAACTTGAAATTTGGGCAAAGCGGGCAGGTGTTGAAGTTATAAATGGAAACAATACCACAGATCCTTCTGCAGTTGTCTTCAATACATTACAGGCAGCAGTAAAAAGAAAAGCAGACGTGGTTATTATTGATACTGCAGGCAGACTTCATACAAAGCAGCATTTGATGGAAGAATTAAGAAAGATTGAAAAGGTAATTAAGAAGGTAGTTGATTATGGTCCGAATGAAACATTCTTGATTCTGGATGGAACTACCGGGCAGAATGCGGTTATACAAAGCGAAAATTTTAATCAGGTAACAAAACTAAGCGGAGTTATTATAACTAAACTTGATGGAACAGCTAAAGGAGGAGTTATTTTCCAAGTCAGTACAAAATTTAATTTACCGATAAGATATATTGGTGTTGGAGAGGGAATTGAAGATTTGCAGGATTTTGATCCTAAATTATTTGTCTCAGCTTTGTTCTCCAAAACTTAATTACCAACTGGTTTAGAATGAAAAAGATAATTATAATTAATCCCATCGCCGGAAGAGGCAGATGCGAAAAGATAATTCCTAAAATTAAAGAAACTATAAAAAAACAAGTTCATGATTTTGATATTCTTTTAACTGAAGGTAAAAATCATGCAAAGGAGTTCGTTGCCGGTCTTAAAGATGAAATAAAAGTTATCTATTCAGTTGGCGGAGATGGTACTATAAATGAAATTGTAAATGGAATAAGAAATTTTGAAAATACAATCCTTGGGATTCTGCCTTTTGGTTCGGGTAATGACTTTGCAAAATCCTTAGGTATAAAACACGATCTTACTACTTTTGCTAAAGTACCTGAAACTAAAAAGATTGATATCGGAAAGGTTTCTTATAAAATATCGTCTTCTGAGGCATTTAACGAAACTTTCTTTGTAAATAGTCTTGGGATTGGATTTGATGCCCTTATAGCTCACCTAATAGCTAAAAACAAGACTTTAAAAGGATTACCTCTGTACTTATCAGCTGTATTTAAAGGAATAACGAAATTTAATTCCTTTGAGGCTGAGGCTAAGTTTGATGATGACATTTATCTTGGTAAAAGATTATTAATTGCCATTGGCAATGGTAAAACATCCGGAGGTGGTTTCAAACTTAATCCTTTTGCAGAACTTTTTGATGGCAAACTTGATGCTTGTTTAGTTGAAGATTTATCTCGTCTTAAAATATTAAGAAAACTTCCAAAGGCAATTATTGGTACTCATACAAGTCTAAAAGAAGTCTCGATTAAAACATTTAAAAATTCAGAGATCGAATTAAAACAACCAACATGGATGCATTCAGATGGGGAAGTAATAAGTGATTCAGTAAATTATGTAAAGACGTCAATTCTAAATAAGAAATTAAAAGTGATAATCAATTAAACAATAGTTTACATAATATATATTATCGGCCTCATTTACATTTCGATATTAGTATTTATAAAAACCTTCACCGGTTTTTCTTCCTAACTTATTTGCATTAACCATATTTCTTAATAATGGACATGGCCTGTATTTGTCATCTCTGAATCCGTCATATAAAACTTCCATAATTGATAAACACACATCCAACCCTATAAAATCCGCAAGCATCAATGGTCCCATAGGATGATTCATGCCCAATTTCATAACTTTATCAATATCTTCTTTTGAACCTACACCTTCCATCAAAGTAAAAATTGCTTCGTTAATCATCGGCATCAATAAACGATTAGAAATAAATCCCGGGAAATCCTTAACTTCAACCGGTACTTTTTCCAGCCTTTCAGTTAATTCGTATACTTGTTTAAAAGTATCATCAGATGTTAAATGACCTCTTATTATTTCTACCAACTTCATAATTGGAACCGGATTCATAAAATGCATACCGATGAATTTTTCCGGCCGGCTGTTCTTAGCTAATTCTGTAATTGATATTGATGAAGTGTTTGTAGCAAAAATTGTATCCTGCGGAAATATTTTTTCAAGCTCAAAAAATAAATTAACCTTGGCATGTTTATCTTCGTAAATTGCTTCAATAATTAAATTAGTTTCTGCCGGTATTAATTTATAATCATTGAGAAATGTAATTCGTTTTAAACTGTCATCAGCAATAACCGGATTGATTGTCCCATTATTAACGAGTTTATCAAGACTGGATTGTATCTTACTATTTGCTTTATCAAGCGACTTTTTATCTTTATCAACCAGGAAAACATTGAAACCTTTTGTAGCAAAAACCTGGGCAATCCCGTTGCCCATTGTACCAGCCCCAAATACACCCAATGATGATATCATTTAACTTCCTTTCAAATTCTCAAAATCTAATCATCATTTTAAGGAAAATTATTTTGTGTTGCTTATCTCCTCAAACATTTTTTCAAGTTCAAAGGATAGACAACATTTTAACTTACAGCAAGGTCCGCTTAACTTAGAGAAATTGGAAACATTATTTTGTTCGGCGGCAAGGTGTGTGGAAATTCTTTTAAAATTTCCCAAGAAACTTGAGCAACAGAATTCTCTGCCGCAAGTACCAATCCCACCAATTTTTTTTGCTTCATCTCGAACACCTATTTGCCTCAATTCAATTCTTGTCCTAAACTCCCCTGCCAAATCTTTAGCTAACTCCCTGAAATCAATTCGGCCGTCAGCTGTATAAAAGAAGAAGAGTTTATTTCTGTCAAACTGATAATGAACTCTTACCAATTTCATCTGGAGATTATATTTTAAAGCTTTTGACCTGAAAGATTCTTTTGCTCTTTCTTCATCGGCATTATTTCTTTTTAATGTTACTAAATCTTCTTCGTCGGCTTTTTTTAATATCCTGGGAAGATGTTCTCCGTATAGACCTAAACGCTGTCTTTTAGCTTTGATATAATTGCCAACTTCTTTAACTGTTGCAATTTCAGTAGCTTCTTCGCATTGAACAATAACCAGATCATCCTTCTTAAGTTCAAAAATCATATCATCCGGTACCATAACATAAAAAATGTTTAGTATGCCACTGCATTTTGCTTCTATAATAATTCTTTCATCAATCGGAACATAGTTTGAATTTCCTTCACAAATTGCCTGGCAGCTATTAATTTTATCTCTGGAAACAATTAAGTTCTCAGCAAGAAGATCGAGATATTGGTTTGCATTATCACTTTTATTGTGAGCAGAATTTTCTTCTAACGTCTCAGTTTTCTGAGCAACAATTTCTTCTAGTTCCAATTTGACACCCTGTCACCTTATTGAAGATAGCTCAAATATAATGTTCAATATTGCAATATTCAAGTTCAGATTACGTAAAATATTATCATGAATAACAGATAGTTTCTCAATAGCATAGTTAACCGAGGCAGTTGAATACTTCAGCGCAAACTTTTCTAAAGTTTCAACTTGATTAATAAAATGTAACTGCTCCTTATAATTTCTCGTTCTCTGAACATCAGCGAGCCAGATTATAATTAAATTCATCAAGTGCTTTAAAAGCTCAATCTGGTTATCTGCAATAAAGTCATTAATTCCTTTTAATGCTGATGAATATTTTCCAGACAAACAATTTCTAAGGATATTAACAACTAACTTTTGTGCAGCATCTATATCAATATCCAGTAACCTTGATGCTTCAAAAATAGATCCTGAAGAAAAGTTTGAAACCGAATGAGCATTATCCGGTTCAATTTTGAAATGCTTAACTAAAATACTTGCAATCTCGTCATTGCTCAAAGGATTAAAATGGATTTTAACACATCTTGATTTAATTGTTTCCAATAACAAATCAGCTTTATCTGTAATAAGGATAAAAATAAATCCTGCCGGTGGTTCTTCCAAACTTTTAAGTAAAGCATTCTGAGCTTCCTCGCTCATTAAATGAGCATCTTCAATAATGATAAACCGGTATGTTACGTCAGATAAATTGTAAGATAGAAAATCTTTAATCTCTCTTATGCTATTAATTTTTATATTGTTAGCACCGGGTAAATTTATTTTATAATAATGATTTTTTATCTTAGCACTTAATTCGGTTTTGTATAATTCAAACGTCTCTTTGCTTAATTTCTCTAAAGCAGAATCACTGGCATTCTCATTCTTTCCTCGAGGCAAAGGTATAATATACTTGATATATGGTTCTTGCAAATTGCTGATTTTACTCTTAGTGTTATCATTCAATATTGAAGATTTTAAATTAAGTAATTCAATAAGCTCTAAAGCCGTATGAAACTTTCCAACACCTTTGGTTCCGTAGAAAAGAAAAGAATGAGGTAATTTAGATGAGCTAATTATTTTTAATAATTCTTCCTTTACCCTTTTTTGTCCGACTAAACTTTCAAATCCATTCATTGTTATTAACAATCACTTCAATATAAATAAGAGACCAGGAAAAACACCCGGATAATTAAGTGCAGATAAAACTATAATCTAATTCTCATCATCATCAGTATAGAAGAAATCTTCATCACTCGGGTAATCTGGCCAAATATCTTCAATAGATTCATATGGTTCATCAGAATCTTCAAGTTCCTGCAGATTTTCAACTACTTCAATAGGCGCTCCTATTCTTTCAGCATAATCGATAAGTTCCTCTTTTGTTGCTGGCCAAGGGGCGTCATCAAGATATGATGCCAGTTCAACTGTCCAAATCATAATTTAACTCCAAAGATTACTTCTTCAGGGATGGTTCAAAAGCAATAAAATCGTCAAAAATAAAATCCATTGGATTATGTTTAACGCCATTATAAATTACTTCATAATGCAAGTGTGGTCCACTGGAAAGGCCGGTGTTTCCGGTCTTAGCAATTATTTGAGCCCTTTTAACTTTATCTCCAATTTTAGCAATCACTGAAGATAAATGCCCGTAAACTGTTCTATAACCAAAACCATGATCAAGTTCTACACATAATCCCAGGCCATTTCTGTAACCTACAAATGCAATGCTACCACTACCAGACGCTTTAACCGGTGTTCCAAC